>CAYZDM010000163.1:0-6737 GCA_964476875.1 uncultured Sandaracinaceae bacterium
CTCAGGAGCTTCGGCGATTTCATTCGAGAGCAGGGGTTCCCGGCGGACGCACGTGAGTTAGACATCGTCGCGCTGCGGGGTTTTCTGTCGAGCTTGTTCGGGTCGAACCAGGCGAGCACGATGAAGAAGAAGGTCAGTGCGGTTCGCTCGTTCTTCAAGTTCCTCTTGAAGCGGGAAATCATCGATCAAAATCCCGCGTCCTCGCTCCGTTCGCCGAAGATCGCCAAATCGCTGCCCCGGTTCCTGACTGTCGACCAAGCATTTCGCGTCATGGACTCACCTCCCAAGGAAGAGAAACGCGCGAAGCCCCTCAAGGCGCGGGACCAGGCGCTGCTCGAGACCCTCTACGGAACGGGCGTGCGTGTCAGCGAGTTGGCGGGAATGAATCTCGAGCACTGCGATTTTAGTGAAGCCGAGGTTCGCGTTCTGGGTAAGGGCGGCAAGGAACGGATCGTGCCCCTTGGAAAGTCTGCGGTGGAGACGATCGCGGCGTACCTACCGGAGCGTGGCGGGCTCTTGGAGAAAGCGAAAGAGGGTGACCCCAATGCACTGTGGCTCTCGCGAACGGGGCGCCGGTTGAGCGTGCGCCAGGTGCAGAACATCGTTCGGCGACATGGGACGCTTGGGGCAGGGCGCGGTGACCTTCATCCCCACGCCATGCGGCACACCTGCGCCACCCATTTGCTCGACGCGGGCGCCGATCTGCGCTCGATACAGGAGCTGCTGGGCCACTCGAGCTTGTCGACGACGCAGCGCTATACCCATGTCAGCGTCGATCGGCTGATGGAAGTATACGACCGCAGTCATCCCCTTGCGCGAGACAAGGCGGGCGAAGGTTGACAGCCCAGAAGGGCGACTTAGGTTCCTCCGACCTGAGATGAATCAACTCGATCCGCCCATTTTTCGCTCCACAACCATCGTCGCAGTCCGTCGAGACGGCAAAGCCGCCATGGCGGGAGACGGCCAAGTCTCTCTCGGCCAAACCATCATGAAAGGCCAGGCGCGCAAAGTCCGTCGCATTGCCGAAGGGAAGGTCGTGGCCGGTTTTGCGGGCGCTACCGCCGACGCGTTTACCTTGCTCGACCGGTTCGAGGCAAAGCTCAAGGAGTATCGGGGCAGCCTTCAACGCTCCGCGGTCGAGCTTGCCAAGGATTGGCGGACCGACCGCTACCTCCGGCGGCTCGAGGCGATGCTGGTCGTGATGAACGAAGAGACGACACTCCTGATCAGTGGGACAGGCGACGTGATTGAGCCTGATGAAGGCGTCATCGCGATCGGGTCCGGCGGTTCCTATGCACTGGCCGCCGCTCGCGCCCTCATCCGGAGCAGCGATTTGCCTGCGGCTGAGATTGCGCGACGGTCGCTCGAAATTGCTGCAGAGATCTGCATCTACACGAACGACGAGATAATGGTCGAGGAGATGGGCGGATGACGCTAGGAAATTTCACTCCCCGCGAGACGGTCGGGGAGCTGGATCGGTACATCATTGGGCAGCAAAAGGCCAAGCGAGCCGTTGCGATTGCACTTCGTAACCGCTGGCGGCGCCAGCATGTGACGAGCGACCTGCGCGAGGAGATCGCACCGCGCAACATCATCATGATCGGACCAACGGGCGTTGGAAAGACCGAGATCGCCCGACGTCTCGCCAAGCTCGCGCGTGCGCCCTTCGTGAAGGTCGAAGCCTCCAAGTTCACCGAGGTTGGGTATGTCGGACGCGACGTGGAGTCGATGATTCGCGACCTCGTGGAGAACGCGATTCAGATTTGCGAGAAAGAAGCGCTCGAGGACGTGCAGACCCGCGCGCAGGACGCGGCCGAAGAGCGGCTCGCCAAGATGGTGCTGGCCGCGCAACGGCCGCCAGCGGCGACGCCTCAACCGGAGCAAGACCCGCAGACCCACCAGTTCGGCCCGCTCAGCTTCCAAATTAATCCGCAGCAAGCACAGCAGCAGCAGCAGCCGCCGTTCTACTCGGATAGCGAAGTGAACGACATTCGTCAGCATTTGCGCAACGATGACCTCGACGACGCCGAGGTCGAACTCGACGTGACCGACACCAACAACCCTTTCATGACGATCTTCGGCGCCCAGGGTACCGAGGAGGTGAACCTGCAGGACATGATGTCGCAGATGCCCGGGTTCAAGGGTCGGACCAAACGCCGACGGCTGAAAGTGCCCGACGCGCTCGAGATCCTCAAGGAGCAAGAGGCGAAGAAGCTCATCGATCACGACAAGGTCAACCGCGACGCAGTCCAACGGACCGAGCAGGCCGGCATCGTGTTCCTAGACGAGATCGACAAGGTAGCATCCGACCGCAGTCATGGTGGTCCCGACGTGTCGAGGGAGGGCGTGCAGCGCGACCTTCTTCCGATCGTCGAGGGGTCGACCGTCAGCACCAAGTACGGAACGGTCAAAACCGACCACATCTTGTTCATCGCCGCAGGGGCGTTCCACGTGTCGAAGGTGGCCGACCTGATCCCCGAGCTTCAAGGACGCTTTCCGATCCGTGTGGAGCTCGACTCCTTGGAGAAAGAAGACTTCATCAGGATTCTGACCGAGCCGAAGAACGCGCTCACGAAGCAGTACCAGGCGTTGATGGCGACCGAAGGGATCGAGGTCGTATTCGAGCCCGCGGCCATCGAAGAGCTCGCGGGGTACGCTGCGGAAGCCAACACCCGCGCGGAGAACATCGGCGCGCGCCGTCTGTATACGATCATGGAGGCCTTGCTCGAAGAGCTTTCCTATGATGCGTCGGAGCGGGCTCAATCGAAGTACCTTGTGGATGTCGAACGTGTTCGCACCACCCTAGAGCCCATCCTCGCCGATCAAGATCTCGCCAAGTACATCCTCTGACACCCTTTGGGTGCCACGATCAAGCGCTGGTCTCGGTCCAGCCTCGCTCTAGCTGATACCAGTTGGCACGCGCTCCCAGCTTCGCCAGTACGGACAGGAGTCCGAAGCGAATTCGGAAGAGGAAAAGGAACTCGCCGGGGAGTCGGAGCTTCATCAGTTCGCGTTTGCTCTCGAACACCCGTCGCATCCCCATCGCCTCACCGAGATCGACGGTTTGGGTGGAGTCACGGAGCATCGGTCCATAGAACGAGCGCACTAAGGCGCGCGCGGTATTGAAGTCGTAGGGCTGTCCGTCGCTCACCATGCCGAGGTCGACGAACGCCTGATGCAGCACGTCACGGTCGTCTTTGTGAACGGCTCGTGTCAGTTGGGTGAGTTTGGCGACGAATTCCGGTTCGAACTCTCGCGTGCAGCCATAGTCGAGCATCCCGATGCGGCCGTCGTCGAGGAAGAGGTAGTTGCCCGGGTGAGGGTCGCAGTTGTAGAGCCCGTGCTCGAAGAGCGAGCCGACGTAGAAGCCGAAGAGGGCCTCGCCGATGCGGTCGCGTGCGGGCTGCGATGGGTTGCCCGCCACGAACGCGTCGAAAGGGGCGCCGGTGATCCAACTCGAGGTGAGAACCCGACGCGAGCAGTACGAATCGAAGACTCGGGGCACCGCAATGATGGGATGATCCGCGTAAATGGCGGCGAAACGGCGCTGCGCGGAGGCTTCGTGAACGTAGTCGCACTCTTCGAGAAACCGGGAGCGTGCTTCTTCGATGAAGTCGTCGATCTTTGCACCCGGATACACGAGGGCGGAAATGGTCGAACCGATGGCAGCGGGCTTGAAGTCGCTCTTGATGGCGCTCTCCACCTCGGGGTACTGCACCTTCACGGCTACCTGTCTGCCGTCCGGGAGTTGAGCCCGGTGCACTTGGCCAATCGAGGCGGCGGCAATCGGCATGGGGTCGAGTCGCGCCAGAAGGTCCTCGGCTCGCTCGCCAAGCTCGCTCCGCACGATTGCGCGCACCTGCTCGATGGACATGGGCTGCGCATGGGTCTGGAGAACCGAGAGCGCGTCGCGCAACTCATCCGGTAGCGCGACGTCGATGTAGCTCATGATCTGACCCACCTTCATGGTGATGCCTTTGAGCTGACCGATGGAAGCGACAATCTTCGCGATTGCCTCCACGTCGATCTCGCGGTCTTCTCCGCCCCGCCGTGCGGCGAGCATTGCGCGCCCGATTCGCAAACCGGTTGCACCCGTCCGGCTGAAGCGTCCCAGGGCGGTGGTTGGCAGTTTCTGGCGTTCGGTCAGCAGGCGTTGCCGTAGCTCTCGGCGGAGGCTTTCCTTTCCGACAGTCAAGGTCCGCGCTCAGGTATCTTCGAGGCGATAGATCTCTCGGATCTTGCCCATGATTTTGTCGACCGGGATCTCCAGATCGGTCAGAATGCCGTCTGCGATGTCATAGACCCATCCGTGGACTATCGGGTAACCGGTCCGCACGTATCTCTTTTGAACAACGGCGGTCTTGATGACGTTGACGCACTGTTCCTGGATATTGAGTTCAATGAGGCGTCGGTAACGCGCTGCCTCGTCTTCGATCGCGTCGAGCTCCTCTTGGTAGAGCCTGTAGACATCTCGGATCTCGCGGAGCCATCCGTTGAGCAACCCTAGGTCGGCGGATTGCATCGCCGCGGCGACACCGCCGCATCCGTAGTGACCGCAAACGACGATGTGTTTCACATCGAGGTGGCCAACAGCGTACTCAATGACTGACTGCGCGTTGATATCCGTGCTGACCACGAGGTTGGCGACGTTCCGATGAACGAATACCTCCCCTGGGTTGAGTCCCATGATCTCGTTGGCCGGGACCCGACTGTCCGAGCATCCAATGAACAGGAACTCCGGGTCCTGACCGTCCTTGAGTCGTTTGAAGAAATCGGGGTCGCGCTGAATGTGCTCGGCGACCCACTTGCGGTTGTTCTCAAAAATTTCTTCGTACTTCGGCATGGTTTCTCTCACGTTTGCGTATCGTATTGTGCTTCGAGCGGCGGTGGAATCGTGGCGGGATCCTCGTCGAGCATTTCCCTGAGGTCGATCTCAATTCCTCGGGAAATCGTCGTGATCGGGACGTCGTTCGGCGTTCCTTCAAACGGGTTCTCGCTGACTCTCCCGATGCGCTCCATCGTGTGAAACACCCACATGACCAGCGCGCTGAAGGGCACACTCGCCCAGACAAAATGACCGCCAATCAGAGGGTATCTCTCGCTCAGCGCAGTACCAATCTTGTCGAACTCGAACATGACACCGAACGGGAGAAGGAGGACGAAGATCCAAAGGAAGATCCAGTTCAGGGTGGCGTACTGCCGCGGATAGGGGAAGTTCTTGATGCGCTCCGATTTTCCCTGCAACGTGTAGAGTTCACCGAGCAGGGCCTCCATCTCCATGTGACGAAAATCTTCGATCAGACCGCGCGTGCGAAGTTCGCGGAGTTGTTTCGACTGAAGCGAGATCAGTTGCGTCGCCTGGTTCGACTTCGCTAGAACGTACGCCAGCTCCCCCGCGGAGAGATAAGGCGTGATCTCCTCCTCGAGAGAGTACCGGTGCTCGCGCACTCCGATCGCCTCGACCCATTCCCTGTTCGTGCGGTGTTGCATGGCCTGCTCCCACGGGCGTGGCTGTCGCATCGCGTGTCGCAGTGCTGTCATCCAAGCGATGTGGCGGAAGATCAGCTCCTTGCGGATGGCGTCCAGCTCGGTACCGGCGACCGCTTCGTCCGTGAAGTCGGTCGTGATGAAATCGTTCACGACAATGCCCCACGTTCGAGATGTGTTGACGATGCCCCCCCATATCTTCCTGGCCTCCCAAACACGGTCGTAGGTGGCGTTGTTCTGGAAGCTGATGATGAACGCGACGGCTGTGCCGACGACCGCGATAGGGAGCCACGGCAGGTGGAGCCATTTCTGGTCGAGGGCTTGGTAGACCACGACGGGCATGAGCGCGATGACGAGCAGCAGCAGCGTGTCCTGCCGCGTCCACCACGCCATGTCCTTAACTGAGTAGTTCCTCTTGATGTACATCGAACTCCAATTGCTACCACAGTGACCTGCGGCGCGTGGGCCTATTCGCAAGCACCTTTCCCAGTTTTTAACGCTTGCAAAAAGGGGACAGTCCCCTTTTTTTCGAGGCGCGCATGCTGAGATGCGTTAGAAACGGTGGCATCTGATCTTCTCCATGCGCTCGACCTCCACCATGTTCCTCGGCATCGGCCTAACCCTGTTGATCGCTCGGCCGGCGTGGGCCGCCGACAAGTGCACGATCATGTATGGGGTGGACGCCAAGTTCACCGTATCGGACACCGACTTGAAGAAGGGGGATACGACCGTCTCGGGCATACGAGGTTCGCTGCTCGTCGAGTATGGCGCGAATGAGGGAGGTCAAGTGGTCGACGGCAAAGTGAGGGTTCTGCACTTCTCCATGTACGAGCACTTCAAGATACAGAGCGTCGCGACCATCACAACGGCAATCCACCACTTCGCGCCTGCTTGCAACGGGAGCACTGAACCCACGTGGCGCCGAGTCGCGGACCAAGGGTTCCCCCTCGAGTGCAAGTATAGGGGCAACAAGCGCCCGGTCGCTGTCGGGTTCCTAAGTCAGAGGGCCGGGCGGATCGAGTGGGCCAAATGTAAGTCGGCGTCCAGCTATTGGTCCTCGGAGCGCCAGGCATACAGGTTCGCGGACAAGAGCAAGGGCAAAGGATGCCTCAACGACCTCCATTCCGTGGGGAACATCCACTGCGACGGTCGACTCGTTTGCAGGTGGGGAGGACTCAACAGAGGGGACAACCCGCAATTCGATGTATGGAACCAACCGCTCGTGCACGGGCCCCCAGGTGGCGCTCATT
>CAYZDM010000164.1:0-6723 GCA_964476875.1 uncultured Sandaracinaceae bacterium
GCCGACCGTCGAGAGCGTGATGATGGTCATGTAGAAGCAGTCGAACCAGGACCACCTGCCTTCACCGACGGCGAAATAGGCAGTGGCCGCAACCAGCACCACGGCCGCCAGGACGCCGGCTGCCGAGATCAAGCGGGCGTAAGCCCCCCGCCTCGACTTGAAGAACATCAGCTTCACAGGGGCGTAGTTGGCTTCATGCCTCGATCCAAGTCAACCCTTGACCATCGACACGCGGGGCGGCACAACCGGCCGCGGTGAATTCCTCCGAAGACGCGCGCCGAGCCGGGCGCGGGCTGGTGTCGATTGCCGGCGCCAAGGGTTACTTCATCGTCTCCAGCTACGCCGTGCAGCTCCTCCTCCCGAGGATCTTCGGGGAAGCGAAGGAGTTCGGGCTCTACGCGGCGACGATGAGCGGCGTGGCGATTCTCACGAACGTGCTCATCGTCGCGACGATCCAGTCGGTGTCGAAGTTCGTGAGCGAGGATGAGCCTCGCGCTGAAGTGACTCTTCGGCAGGGGCTTCGCTTGCAGACCTTGCTGGGGGGCACCCTCGCCGTGGCGCTTTTCGTCCTCGCGCCGGCGATCGCGGGACTGCTTCTGGACGACCAACTGACGCGGCTCCTCCGGGTCGCATCGGTCGTCGTGTTCGCCTACGCGCTATATGCCGCGGTGGTTGGCAGTCTCAACGGGCGCCATTGGTTTTCGAAACAGGCCCGCTTGGATGTCACCTTCTCGACGCTCCGTACCGTAGGCATTCTCGCGGGGGCAGCACTCGGGTTCGGCGCGATCGGTGCCGTGGCCGGATTCGCGACCGCCTCCGCGACGATCTTGTCGATCAGCCTGATCTGGATCGGGTTCGGCAAGCGCGGCGAGCCGATTCCGCTTCGTCGTTGGATCGGGTTCATGATGCCGATCTGGACCTACCAGATCTGCCTCAACGGCATCTTGATGATCGATCTTCAAGTCCTGAAGCGGACCGCCACGGAGATTGCAATCGCCGGCGCAGCAAGCAGCGAGGCCGCCGTCGACCTCGCGAATCAGTACGTCGGATACTACCGCGCTGCGCAGACCTTCGCCTTCGTTCCCTACCAACTGATCATCTCGCTCACGTTCATCGTATTCCCGATGATCAGCAAGGCCACGAGCATCGGCAATCGGGAAGCGGCGCGTTCGACGATTCAGCACGCCATGCGCTTTTCCTTGCTGCTCTTGCTGCTGGTGGCGGCCCCGACTTCGGGCGCGGCCCACGGGGTCATGCAGCTTGCATACCCAGCGGAGTACCTGGCCGGGGCGCCTGCTCTTGCGATTCTGGTCTTCGGCGTGGTTGCGTTCGCGCTCTTCGCCGTGGCCGCGACGGCGATCAGTGGAGCGGGGAAGCCCTCTGTCGCGGCGATCATCGCGGGCGTGTCGCTGCTAGTCGTGGTTGTTGCGAACAGGCTCCTGTTGATGCGCGCGGGGCTCGGCGAACACACTCTCGAAGCATCGGCGACGGGCACAGCGCTCGGAATGGTGGTCGCGCTCATCCTGTCAGCCTGGGCAATCTATCGACAGTTCGGGGTGTTCATCCCAGTCGCCACTTGGATTCGGTCCGGCTTGGCGGCCGGCGCGGGATACGCGACGGCGGCCGCGGTTCCGCACGACTCCCCGTTCATGGCTCTCGTAGCGCTCGCACTCGGGTTCTTCAGCGCGTCCGCAGTCTTGATCGTCACGCGAGAGATAAGCGGCACCGACTGGCAGGCCCTTCGACGAATCGTCCGTCGAGACTAGGCTCAGCGACGGTAGTGACCGCTCCGGCCACCTTGCTTCTCGAGAAGCACCACCTCTTCGATCGCCATTCCACGGTCGATTGCTTTCAGCATGTCGTAGAGGGTGAGCGCGGCGACAGTCGCAGCAGTGAGCGCTTCCATCTCGACGCCGGTGCGATCGGCACACCGGACCGATGCCTCGATGACGAATCGCTCTTGGTCGGCGGCGGGCTCGAACGTCACTTCGCAGCCGGTGATCGCGAGCGGATGACACAGCGGGATCAGCTCCGACGTTCGCTTTGCTGCTTGAATGCCGGCAATGCGCGCTGTCGCGAGCGCATCGCCCTTGGGCACTTCACCGGACAGCAGCACCCTGCGCGTCTCGGGTTTCATCCGCAGGGTCGCGCGAGCGCGCGCTTCCCGTGAGGTCTTGTTCTTCTCGCCAACGTCGACCATTCGGGCCTGACCGTCGCGATCCAAATGAGTGAGTGCGTCGTCGCGATCCATCAATCAGGGAGCGGCGCCTCGTAGCTGGCGCGCGGGGGGATGGTAGCTGTCCCAGCCATCCGAGCAATCAGCTCCACCCTCGAATGCACACCGAGCTTGGAAAAAATTCGTTTCAGGTAGGTGTTGACGGTCGATACGGTGAGCCCCGTGTCGGCTGCGATATCGCGAGTGCTCGAGCCGGCGACCAGCAGCGAAACGACATCTCGCTCACGCGGAGTGAGAGGAGCACGACGCAGCGTCTCTTCGATCGCCTCGCCCGGCCTTCGACTTCCTTCGTCGGTGAGGCGCTCCGCATAGTCGAGACCTCTCCCGAAGAGCCGTGACGCCCATTTCAGGAGCTCCAGTTGGTTGCCAGCGGGCGCATCACCGACGATCTCCAAATGGAGCGTTCCGATGAGTGTGCGGCCCTGCCGAAGGGGTAAAGAGATCGTCGGGTCGGTCGTGGTGAGGGCAGACTCGCTACTCAACGGATCGGCATTGGGACGATCGAGTCGAAACGAATGGGCCCCGACTAGTCCCGCGATCAAGTTGGCGCCGCGCTGAGAGTAGGTTCTGACGGGGTCGAGCTCCGTCAGGTGCTCTACGATCTCCATCAGCCGTTCGCTCGATATCACTATTCGTTCCTCAACTCATGCTCACCGCAATTCAGCGTCGAAAATTCAATTAATGTCAACCCTGAGCATTCCAAGTGAACGATGAGCGGGGGATCTCGCCAAGGCGAAAGGACGCAATCAACTGGTCCGCTCGAATGGGAGCACTCGTCGCGGTCAATCCAAGCGAGTACGCGAGCTCCCCAATGACGTCCTCGGGTGAGCCTCCGGAGGCACGAATTGACTCGATCGAGGTGGCGCGATGCCGGGTCGCCAGTCGGCTCCCTTCCCGGTCGACGACCAAGCCCACGTGCGCGAATCGCGGAACCGGGTAGCCAAGCGCGCGGTACAACGCGATCTGCCGTGGCGTAGACGAGAGTAGATCCTCTCCGCGAATCACCTCCGTGATGTCTTGTTCAGCGTCGTCGACGACGACCGCAAGCTGATACGCCCAGATACCGTCCGCGCGACGAAGGACGAAGTCGCCACCGCCTCGGCCTTCGGGATAGGCGCCGCACAGGAGGTCTTCGAATCCGGGTGACGGGTCTTGGAGGCGGAACCGAAGCGCCGCAGGTTTCCCAGGTTTAGTTGGGCCGTCACGGCAGGTGCCTGGATACTGCAATCCGTCGTCGCCGTGCGGCGCGCTCGCGATCGCCGCGATCTCTTTTCGGGAACAGGTGCAGGGGTACACCATGCCCGCAGCCTCGAGGCGTTGGAGAGCTCGCTCGTAGGCGTCGTCGCGGGTCGATTGGAATACGGGACCCTCATCCCAGTCGAGCCCGAGCCACTCGTGGTCGCGGCAGATCTCATCCGCCGATCCCGCAACCACCCGCGGACGATCGATGTCCTCGATCCGCATCACGATCCGGCCGCCCTGCTTGCGCGCTTGAAGCCACGTCGCCAGGGCGGTCCGCGCATGCCCGGGGTGCATCTTGCCCGTGGGTGAAGGGGCGAAGCGTGTGCGATACCTCGAAGCCACGTTTATCCTTTATACGACTTGCGTGGGGGCGGCCATGCAGTGCATCTTCCGGACGTGCGGGGACGAACCGATGTGTGTGGGTGCTTTCCAACGGGGCGCCACTATCCAGGCATTGCTGACCTGATCGCCGAGGCGATTCAGAACGTCGAAGGCTTGTGCCGCGAGTTCGAACCAGGTTCGTCCTGGGAAAGCATTCCGTTCACGGTCATTGATTTCGAAACGACGGGTCGCGATTCCCAAACCGATAGAGTGATTGAGATTGGCCTAGTGCGATTCGACAAGGGCTCTGTGACGAGCCGCGAGAGCTTGCTGGTCAACCCCGGCATCCCGGTGCCCGAAGAGTCGCGCGCCATCCACGGAATCACCGACGAAGAGCTGGCCGGTGCGCCGGACTTCGCAACAGTAATGCCCCGTGTCCTCGAACTGCTTCAAGGAACCCTCCCTGTGGCGTACAACGCCTCGTTCGACCGCGGCTTCATCCTCGCAGAGATCGCGCGGGCTGCCCCGGAGGGCATGACGCCGGGAGACTTGCCGCCGGCTACACGCGAAGACGTCGTCTGGGTGGATCCCCTGGTGTGGGCGCGGGAAATCCTCAAGGAACTCAAGAGCCGAAAGCTCGGCGATGTCGCCAAGCATCTGAGCATCCCGCTCGAACAAGCACACCGCGCCGCCGGCGATGCCGAAGCGACCGGGCGGGTGTTGCTCGCGCTAGCGCCCCAATTGCCACGTGTGTATGGGGAGCTCATTCGACTGCAGAAGCGCTACGCGGCGTTCCAGGAAGCCGAGTTCGCCGCGTGGAAACGCTTTCGGTGAGCCCGAGGCTCAGCAAGGCGAGATTGATCTGGGTCCCATTCGCTTTGATGGCGATCGGGAGTTGGACCCCCGTCCTCGGAATGTGGCTCAACGGCATTGAATGGGCCGGCGCCGCCGGGCGGGCTGTCGCCTTCTGGTACACGGTGCCCGCGTTGGTCGCGGTCTTGCTCGTGCAGGGGCCCTGGCTGAAGCAACCGATTCTAAAGCCGCTCGGTCTCCGGTTTTCGGTGAACCGTTGGTGGGGCATCGCTTGGTTGCTCCCTGTTGCCGTGTTGTTCATGGGGATGCTGGTCACCTGGAGCAATGGCTTCGAGCCGGTGCTGACGGTCGAGCGGTTGATCGAGACGAAGCGATCCACCGTGCCCGCGGATCAGCTCACCCAGTTCAACGAGTACCTCGCCGAGAGCCCGCCGCCACATCCACTGATGCTGATCGTCATGGGGATGCCGGCGGGTCTCACGTTCAATCTGATCCCGGGACTATGCGAAGAGGTCGCTTTCCGCGGCTATTTCTTCCGTGAAGTGTCGGGAAGCTTCTGGTCCAGGTCGACCAAGATTGGGGTTCTGTGGTGGCTGTGGCTCGCACCCTCTGTGGCGATCGGAAATCTCTACGGCACTCCGGGCGTGGCCGCCGTGGCGATGGCGCTCCCATGGTGCATCATCGCATCTTGGGTGTTTGTCTACGTTCGTGTCCGAAGTGAATCGGTCGTGGCGACCGCAGTCGCGCGCGGTACGATGCTGGCGCTGACCGCCGCAGCCCATGACCTCACCTTCGGAGCGCCCACCTGGCTGGCCCCCTTTTACGGGATCGGCGGCATCGTGGGATTGGCCGTCGTGTTCCTCGCCTTCTGGATTCACGACCGCTCTCGTGCCAAGGGTCGGTTGATGACGGCTTGACGGAGAACGACGTGGGAGATTCTATGAAGGTCGGGCTCCACGCCCGATACGGAGGCTACGCACTGGTCACAGGTGCGGCGCGAGGCATTGGCCGCGCATTCGCCACCTATCTCGCGGCCGATGGGTTCGATCTCTTGCTGGTCGATCGAGAGGTCGACGAAACGAAGACGCTCGCCGACTCACTGGCAGCAGAACACGGCATCGACGCGCGCCCAATCATCTGTGACCTGAGCGACCCGGGCCTCGCTAACGAGGCGCAGGAGTGGGCCGAGACGTACGAGATCGGGTTCCTCGTCAACAATGCGGGCATCTCGATT
Organism: uncultured Sandaracinaceae bacterium; assembly: GCA_964476875.1. Classification (GTDB taxonomy): domain Bacteria; phylum Myxococcota_A; class Polyangia; order Polyangiales; family Houyiibacteriaceae; genus SG8-38. The sequence continues at coordinate 5,847 of CAYZDM010000164.1, forward strand.
CTCGATCCGTTTTTCGACATCTCCCTGGAGGCGCATCTGGCGACCTTGGACTTGAACTGCCGCGCCACCCTCGTACTGACGTACGTCGTCGGGAAGAAGATGGTCGAGCGCGGACGCGGCGGGATCATCGTCGTCTCGTCAGCGTCGGCAATGTCGGGTTCACCCTACTTCTGTCACTACGCTGCAACGAAGGGTTACGGATTGAACCTGGCCGCGGGACTGTGGTCAGAGCTTCGCGGGAGCGGCGTCGATGCACTGGCGGTCTGTCCCGGCATGACCGACACGAAGCCAGTGCAGGATCAAGCGCTTGACGAGGGTTTGCCGTTCTACATTCCCCTCACGGGACCAGAACCGGTAGCGCTTGGTGCGCTCCGAGCGATCGGCAAACAACCCACCGTCGTTCCCACCTTCGCCGACCGCATGTCGGCCGGCCTTCTTTCAAAGCTCCTTCCGAGAGGATGGACGCTCTCGATCATGAAACGATCGATCGAGAAGATGCGCAGCTAGAGGCCAGCCACCGCTACTTCGGCGGCGTCCGGACCTTCAGTCGGCCGGCAAGCCAACCATCGACTCCATTCGTGTACCACTTGGAGAACCGTCGATCCGACGGGCCGCCGCACAGCGCGCTGTGCATGACGGGGGCGCTCATGTCGACGACGAGCCTGAGCGAAGGGGTGAACGAGGTGAGTCGTCCACCCGATTCATAGATTTGCCCCTGATGGGGGGTCGCCCGTCCGCCTCGAATCGAGACGGGTCCCCGATCGAAGCCCAGGAAGCGAGGCAGTTTCCCGCCGAAGAACATGTTGGTGAGGGTGAGTTGGTTTCGCCGGCCCCAGGCCTCTGGCACCTGGTCGGCGAGTCTCGCAAGCGCCGCGCT
>CAYZDM010000165.1:0-6716 GCA_964476875.1 uncultured Sandaracinaceae bacterium
AGGTTTGTATCGGGGTTCTTGAGGCAGATGCCCTGGTCGTCGCGGACCTCGCCTTCGATCGGATCCGACCAAGACATGATCTCGCCGCCGGCGTGCGGAGAGAGAGACTGATCCGTCGCGTTGAGCCGTGCCTCGACCGCGGCCGCGTCGCGTTGAACACGCTCGGGGCGAGGAAGTCGAGCCTTGTGGTTCGCGAGGAGAGCCATCGCCTCGACGAGTGAGTGCACATCAAACGAATCGCTAGCATCGGCGGGGTTGTGAAAGCGGAGCGCGTAGCAGAGTTCCGAGACGCGATGCTCGACCTGAATACGCGTGTTCACTTCCATGAAGTAGTGTCGCGCCCCGTCCACGATGCATTCGAAGGTCGACGCGGAGTCGAGCCTGACGGCCTCGCCGAAGCGCTCGGCCTCTGCTTCCATTCGGGTGAGGATGCTCAGGTCCTGCTCGATCGCGGCCGCCGCGGCCTCGTTGCCGGCTGCTCGTTCACGCTCGACGGCGCCGCGGAGTGTCTCCTGTGTGATGGAGACTTCGAGGAGCTTCTGCTCGTGCATCTGAAGGGAACAATCGCGGCCACCGAGTGAAACGGTCCACTCGCCGTTACCGATGAGCTGAATCTCGTTGTGACGCGTCGTCTCGATGTTGAGCTCGACCAGAATGTTCTTGTTGTCACCAACACCGAGCGCTTTGACCTCGCCCAGAATCTCACGGACCATTGGGGGCGCCTCGTCGGCCCGGTGCACGATGCGCTGTCCCTTGCCACCACCCCCGCCGATTGCCTTGAGCCGAATGCGGCTCCCCTCGTATGTCTCGAGAATGGTGCCAACCTCGATCTTGAGCTGCTCCGCGAGTTCGTCCACTGTGTAGAGGTCGATGCCCGCGTCATACGACGCGCCCAAGACCGCGTCGGCGACTGTATCGAGGTCCACCTCGTCGTTGCTGAGCTCCGGTACGTCGAGGCCGTGCTTCTTGGCGAGCTTGCCGAGTGCCTTTCGGTCACCGTGCTTCCGGAGAAGGAGTCGGGCCGTCGCATTGTTGATGCCGGGCGTGACACTGACGTCGACGCGCTCTGCGGTCCGCTTCGCTTCGTCCTTGAACCCAGCGGCCTGCACGGTGTGCGAACAGGGCCCGATGAAGCGAAGGCCCGCCTCTTCGATCGAGCGGACGAACTCTTCGTCCTCCGCCATGAACCCGTAGCCAGCAAAGATGTAGTCGTAGCCGTTGTCTCTAGCGATCTGGATGATCTGTTCGACGCGCTCGGTACGCTCCTCTTTGCTCGCCCCCGTATAGTCAGCGACCGAGTGAACGCGCGAGGGGTCCAGTCGTCGCAGCTCGGGCGCCAACGCACGCGGATAAACGATCGAGTCCTTCTCCGAGAGGAGAATCCCGACCTTTGCCATGCCCATCTCGCCGAAAGTGTCGATCGCTTCCTGACGTACGGGCCCGCGGCAGACGATGAGGACCGTCATTTCTTCGCAGCTGAACGAGCTCACCCAGTCGGACTCGGACAGTCCGAGGCGGCGATCCCGACAAACGAGCGGGTTTTTCGTGTGACCATTCGTGTGACCAGTGGAAGGCATCAGTGAAACTCACGCTGAACCGACTGCAGCGGCCCGGGGGTGTAGTGGGAGAGGTAAAAGTTGAGGTTCTTCGCAAGCGAGGCCCTGACGTCCATCGGCATGACAATCTCGGAGATCGACCCGAGGCTCAGCGCTTCCTTTGGGTTCATCAGTTCTTTTTCGTATCGGGCGTTGAACGCCGCCTCTTGCGCTTTGACCCAAGCGGCAACGTCGGCAGCCGCGTCCGCCTCAGACGCGCCTGCGTCGAGCGCGGTCTTCAATCGTGACCTCGCTTCGTCGCGCATGGCGCGCATCTCTTTTTTGTACACGAACTCTTTGCCGGCGGGACCCATGACAGCAACGCGGGTCGTCGGAAGTGCCATGACGTGGTCAGCGCCGGTCGCATAACAGTTGAATGCCGCGTACGCGCCGCCGAACGCGTTGCGGATGATGAGCAGCAACCGAGGCGTTCGAAGATCGATGATTGAGTCGAGCATCGCGCGGCCTGCCTGCACGATGCCGCGGCTCTCCTGCTCGCGACCCGGCAGGAAGCCTGTCGTGTCTTCCATGAAAATCACCGGGATGTTGTAGAGGTTGCAGAAACGGATGAACCGCGAGTTCTTGAAGGCCGCGTCCACGTCGATCTGGCCAGAAGCGACTGCGCTGTTGTTGCAAACGAACCCGACGACATGCCCGCCCAGGCGCCCAAAGGCGGTGATGGTATTGCGCGCGCGTTGAGGCTGGAGCTCGAAGTAGTCGCCGTGATCACAGATCTGCTGAAGAATGATGCTCACGTCGATCGGCGTGTTGAATCCGGTAGGCGAGTTGAACGACTTACGCAGGAGCGTGGCGATCTCGCCGGTCGGACGCTCGATTGGGTCCGAAGTCTGCTGATACGGGGCGAATTCGTGATTGTTTCCGGGCAGGTAGCTGAGGAGGCGCCGGGCGGTTCGAAGCGCACCCACCTCGTCACGAACGGTGAGGTCGGTCACGCCGCTCTGCCCATGTACCCCGGGTCCACCGAGCTCGTCGGCGGTCACGTCCTCGCCCAGCACCGACTTGACGACACCGGGGCCGGTGAGCCCAAAGAAGGTGTTCGAAGGCTGAATCATGAAGCTACCCTGCCGCGGCAGATACGAGCCGCCGCCAGCGTTGTAGCCGAACATGCACATGATGCTCGGCACGACACCACTGATCTTGCGAAGGGCAGTGAACGCTTCTGCGTACCCATCGAGACCGCCGATGCCGGCCGGGACGAACGCACCCGCGCTATCGTTCATGCCAACTAGCGGCATCCCCTGCCGGCCTGCCAAACGGATGAGATTGGCCAACTTGGTGCCGTTGGTCGCGTCCATCGAACCGGCACGAACCGTGAAATCGTGCCCATACAGGGCGACTTCGCGGCCCTCGATCTCGACGACAGCCGTGACGAGCGACGCACCGTCCAGATTGGGACCCCAGTTCTGGTACAGAATCGTCGGCTCGGTCCCCGCGTCGCGAATGACGTCCAGGCGCTCCCACACCGTCATCCGGCGTTTGGCGTGCTGTCTGCCGATCGGAACCGGACCCGCTGCGGTGAGAGGTCTCGCACGCAGCTGCTCGCCCTCGCGAACGGCAGCGTCGTAGGGCCCGCCGGCGTGTTCATCGCCGCCGACGGATCGATTCTCGCCATCCACTTCAAATGGATTGCGAAGGCTTGGCGTCACTATGTCTTTGTCGGGCATAACTACATTTGCCTACATCAGCCAGCTCCGGAATCTCGGGCTTCGCAGCGCACCGCCTTCTACGGGCTTTGGGGTCCAAATGCCAGCGAACACAACGGCGCCGCTCAGACGCGGATGGCGCGAGGTCAGAAATACGGGAAAATGCGGCACTTCATGACGAACACAAAGGACACGCAGCGCGCCCTCGAGGTCGCGGAAGGCGCGGCGCTCGAAGCCGGTCAGCTCGTGCTGAAAGGCTGGCGGTCAGGCGCGGAGATCACTCGCAAGGGGCGCTTCGACCTGCTCACGGAGTACGACCTAGCCAGTGAGAACCTAATTCGTGAACGTCTGTCCGAAGCGTTTCCGGACCATCGGATCATCGGCGAGGAGAACGCGGAGAGCGGCGCTGGCGAGCTGGTTTGGTACGTCGACCCGATCGACGGCACGACGAACTTCGCCCACGGTCACTTCTTTTTCGGGGTGTCGATCGCGCTCTATAGCGGTTCCGAAGGGATCGCTGGCGTCGTTCACGCGCCGGCGCTCGACGTGACCTGGAAAGCCGGGAAAGGGCTCGGGGCCTACCGCAACGGTAAGCCATGCTCCGTATCGTCGCGTGACCAGCTCGAAGAAGCGGTGTGCGCCACCGGATTCCCGTACGACCGTTGGTCCAACCCAGACAACAACCATGCGGAGCTCGCATTGTTTCTCCAGCGTGCGCGCGGCATCCGGCGCTGCGGCGCCGCCTCCGTCGACCTCTGCCTTGTGGCGGACGGAACCTACGACATCTACTGGGAGCAGGCGCTCAACGCATGGGACCTGTGCGCCGGAGCCCTGATCATCCTGGAGGCCGGCGGCCAGCTTTCTAGTTACGAAGGTGGGCCAGCGGATCCGCGAACGGGCAAGCTAGTCGCATCGAATGGGGCCCTCCACGAGGTTGCGGTTCGCACGATTCGTGAGGCACGCAACAAACTTCCTCCCGACAGGTCGTGAATCACGCCCTAGTGACCGATATACTGCAAAGGTGGGGGTCGGACTCGAGAAAGAGCGGGGCCGGGAGCCGGGGTCTGCCCCGTCGCCGGAGACGCTGGCTGCACACGTTCCGCTAGGGACCGATCAGTGGTGGCGCATGGTCAACGTGATCACGGGGCATCACCTCGTCACGATGCTCACAGCCGCTGGGGTCGCGTACATCGGTCTCGCCCTAGGGCAGTGGACGAGCGAATTCGATCAAACGGCGCTCACGCTCATGACGATGTACGGGCTCACGGGCGCGGTGATGCTCGCCATGGGTTGGCGGACGCATAGCCAGCCGCCGCCGATCATGTGGTCGGTTCACATCGGTGGAATTCTTTTCCTCGTGATCGACGCGACGGTGACCCTCGGATATGCGCTGAGCGGCGATCCCTCCGATTTCTACCTTTACGTCTTGGTACAGTTCGCTGCTGGCGCGGTCGTCCACAGCCGAAAATGGCTCGTCGCGATCATGGTCCTCGGAGACCTGGGATGGTTGGTCACATCGTTGTGGGTCGACGACATGAACTGGGCGCGGAGCATCGGATACCTCGCCGGCTTCTCGGCGGTGGCCATCGCGCTGAACCACGTTCGTGCGCGAACGCTGGTCCGACTGGAGGAGCTGCGACTCGCCGCGGAACGAGCGTCTCAGACCAAGACCGAATTCTTAGCCAACATGAGCCACGAGGTGCGTACACCGATGAACGGGGTGCTCGGTCTCAGCGCCCTGCTGCTCGACACCGATCTCGACGGGAAGCAGGAGAAAATGGTCACGGCCATTCGAGAGTCCGCGGATGCTCTCATCGGCATAGTCGACGAGATCCTCGACTTCTCGCAGCTGCAACAAGGGCAAGTGGAGCTCGAGCGGGTTCCGTTCGACATGACCGTCCTGATCGATGGCGTGGTGGCCCTGATGGAGCCCCGCGCTGCGGCCAAGGGCCTTCAGCTGGACCGTGAGATGAACGGCCTCGCCCACCGTCGGTTCATTGGTGATGGCGGCCGCATCCGCCAGGTTCTGATCAACTTCGTCAACAATGCGATCAAGTTCACGGAGGCGGGTTCTGTGTTGATCAGCGCCGAGGTCGGGAAGACGTCGGAGAAGGCCCGGGTCCGCCTCTGCGTGCGAGACACCGGCGTCGGCATTCCGGACGAGTCGCTGCTGCGCATCTTCACCCGGTATCACCAGAGCGAGGCCGCGACCCATCGGCAGAGCTCGGGAAACGGCTTGGGCCTAGCCATCACCAAGCAACTGGTCGAGCTGATGGGCGGCGAGATCGGAGTGGAGAGCACCCTCAACGAAGGAACCAGCTTCTGGGCGGAGATCGATCTCGATCGGGGGCCGGAAGACACTCTGCGGGTGCCGGACGCCACAGGGGCCTGCGACTTGGTCATTCGTGAAGGCGCGCGGGTCCTGGTCGCAGAGGACAACCCGACGAGCCGGATGGTGACCGAAGCCCTCTTGAAGAAGCTCTCTTGTCAGGTGGACATCGCCGTCGACGGGCGCGAGGCGCTTCGGAAGACTGCCGAGCACGACTACGACATCGTGTTCATGGACTGCTACATGCCGCAGATGGACGGATTTCAGGCGACCCAGCGCATCCGACGATCGGACAAGACCGAAGCGCTTCCGATCATCGCGCTGACGGCCAGCGTCACCGAAGACGACCGAGCGCGCTGCCTCCAGGCCGGAATGAACGACACGGTAGGCAAGCCGATCCGCATCTCGATGCTCGCCAAAGCGTTGGAACGCTGGGTGCCGGTCTCCGGTAAGAGGTCGATGCCGCCATTGTCCACGCTGCCGCCGCCCTCGGCCCTCGACCTCGACATGGTTCGGCAGCTCGTCTCGCTCGATGGGGAGGATGACGACTTCATTCAAGACGTGATGATGAGCTACGTCGCCCAACTTCGGGAGTCCGCCATGAAGATCGGCCTGGCTTTAGAGAATGGTGACCTCGACGCCGTTCAACAGACGGCGCACTCGATCAAGGGCGCTAGCAAACAAATCGGGGCGACACGCGTCGGCGACCTTCTGGGTGCGATCGAACGCGAAACCGACATGGCGATCGCTAGGCAGCTCCTCGATCAAGTCGACGACGAGATCCCACGCGTCGCCGAAGCCGTGCAAGCTCTCCTCCGCCGCTCCCGTCGCGCCGGCTAGTCCGAGCCCTCCGCGACTAAATGTCGAGGTTGGTGACGTTGAGCGCGTTGCTCTCGATGAACGCGCGCCGGGGCTCGACCTGGTCGCCCATCAACACGCTGAACAACTCCTCCGCCTCGACCGCGTCCTCGATGCGAACCTGAAGCAACGTCCGCGTGTCCGGGTCCATGGTGGTCTCCCAGAGCTCGTCAGGGTTCATCTCACCGAGGCCTTTGTATCTCTGAATGCCGAGGCCCTTGCGCGCGCGCGCCTCGATAGTCGCCCACAAGGCCTCGACGTCGGGAACCT
>CAYZDM010000166.1:0-6680 GCA_964476875.1 uncultured Sandaracinaceae bacterium
GGGCGCGTCGTAAAACGGGCTCGGCGGCTCTCGCCCTCCACACATATGCTAGAAGCCCCCGATGAGCGGAGACAGGTCCGGCCCGCGTGTGGCACTGGTCACCGGTGGGAGCAGCGGGATCGGCTTGGAGACGGCCCGTGGACTAAGCGCCGAGTTCGACGTGGTTGGTATCGTGGGGCGCAATCCCAAGCGACTGCAGCGTGCGGCTGAGCAGCTCGAGACCGGCTCGGCCCGTATCGAGACCTTTCGGGCGGATTTTTCATCGCTCGGAGAGGTTCAGCGGCTTGCCGGTGAGATTAAGAGCCGATTCAGCTCCCTGAGCGTCCTGATCAACAACGCCGGTGTGTGGCACAAGGATCGCACCCTGAGCAAAGACGGGTACGAAGAAACGTTCGCGGTCAATCATCTCGCACACTTCCTTCTGACGAACTCGCTCAAGGAATTGCTGACCGAAGCTGGCTCTGCCCGTGTCGTGAACGTGTCTTCTTCGATGCATGTGCGCCCGAAGTCGCTCAACTGGGACGACCTGATGTTCGAGAAGCGCTGGAAGGGGTTCTGGGTCTACGGCCACTCCAAGCTAGCCAACGTTCTGTTCTCGAATGAACTCGCCCGACGTTGGAAGGGCTTGGGGATTACGTCGAACGCCTTGAATCCGGGCAATGTGCGCAGCCGCATCACACGCAACAACGTGTTCCTGAACGCGCTACACCAATCGCCCCTCGCTCGGCTCATCATCATGAGTGAAGCGGAGGGCGCCCGAACTTCAATCCACGTCGCCACCTCCGAGGAGCTCGAGGGGGTGACCGGTCGATACTTCGACAGGGTTCGCGAACGCAAAGCCAGCAAGTCGGCACAGGACCCGTCGGCTGGACAGCGCCTCTGGGACTTGAGCCAATCGCTCATCGATGCGGTTCTGTAGAGTCTGTTGCGTCAGGACCGTTACGGAACCGCAACAATTGGGTGGCGCCGCATCGGCCCTGCGCGTCTTGGGCTAGCGTTGCGTCCCATGTCGATTCGCCCGTGGCTGCTCGCCCTTCTGTGTTGTCTCCATCTTGGTTGCAATGATTCGAACGATATCGATGACGCGTGCACTTCCAACGCGGACTGCGCTGACACGGAGCTCTGCGCGACCGGGCTGTGCGAAGGCGGATTGGGAGTGTGCACAGAGCGTCCCACGATGTGTCCGGACACAGAGAGCCCGGTCTGCGGGTGCGACGGCGTGACCTACGAGAACGACTGCTTCGCGACGATGGACGGGGTCCGCCTTGCCAGAACGGGTCCTTGCCTTTAGCGCTCGTGCTTGACGGGAAACCTCGCGCTGAAGCGCTCCGCAAGTGCCGTAATCGTGAGGGCTGGATTCACCCCGACGTTGGCGGGGATCGCGGAAGCGTCGGTCACGAAGAGACCTGGATAACCGAACACTTGATGATCCAAGTCGACCACGCCTGTGTCGGGCCCTTCCGCGATCGCGCAGCCACCCAGGATATGCGCGGTGACCGACGCGTTGCCGACACTTTCGAGAATGTTGTTGTGCGGCGTGCCTCCGATGTGCTCCGCGAGTCGTCGAGCGGCTTCGTTTGCTTCGGGAATGTACGCGGGTGTTCCGCCACTCGGCCCGGCGACCGAATGCAGCTTCCCGAATGGCCAGAGCAGTCGCCGCCCTCGACGGAAAGCGATGTGACTCTCCAGGTTTTGCATCACCGTGAGCACCGTGATGCGTTTGTGCCAGTTGCGGGCGAAGAGCGCGCGGAGCGTTCGCAGCGGATGTGCCACCGTGCTCACGATGGTGCGGAAGGCCCGGCTCAAGGCCCCGGTGCCGTCGGTGAGCGGCCCCATGTACCAACGCATGAAGTCGTACCCTGGAGGGAAGCGGTTCTGGGTGATGTGGGTTTGCGCGTTGGCGTGGAAGTGGGACGAGATGGCCGTGCCGTGCGTGAGGTCGTCGTCGGGGTTGGGCGAGAGCGCGGCGACGATGGCTTCACTATTGGTTCGCACCACGTCGCCGAGCGTCGACGAGATCTCAGGCAGCGTGCGCAGTTCGTCCCGGCAAGCGAACAAGAGGTCTAGGGTTCCCACCACGCCCGCGGCCACGATGACTTGGTGCGCGCGCAATGGCTCGTGGCGGTGTGCTCGACTCAACGGGTTCACCGACTGCACTTCGTAGCCCCCTCCATCGAGCGGCCGAATCGATATCGCTTTTCTTTCTGGAAGTACTGCGGCGCCCAGCTTCTCCGCCAGATGGAGGTAGTTCTTGTCGAGACTGTTCTTGGAGCCGACGCTACAGCCCGTTAGACAGCCTCCGCATCGTGTGCAGCCCGTGCGTTCGGGCCCCTCACCGGCGAAGAACGGGTCGAGTTCCGTCTTGCCCTCACGCCCGAAGTAGATCCCTTGCGGCACCGGGCCAAAGGTGTCCGCAACGCCCATCGCCTCCGCCGTGGCCTCTAGCCAATCGTCCATTTTTCCATGGTCTGGGTTGACCGTGCGGCCGAGCATCGTGGCGGCCGTGGCGAAATGTGGCTTGAGCTCGCGCTTCCAATCGATGCCGAGGTTCGCCCACGAACGATCGGAGAAGAACGCGTCGCCGGGTTTCAACAACACCGCCGCGTACACCAGGCTCCCACCGCCGACGCCTACACCGCCGACGATGCCGACGTGTCTGAAGAAGTGCTGGACGAAGAAACCGCGAAAGCCAATGCGAGGAACCCAGAACAACTTACGGATGCTGCGATCGGCGTCTCGCATGTCGTCGGGGGACACCCGGCGACCCTGCTCCAGCACCGCCACGCGGTAGCCCTTCTCACTCAAACGCAAAGCCGGGACGCTACCGCCGAAGCCGCTCCCGATGATGATGATATCGTAGTCCATCAGTCGTCGAGTGGGTTCACGAACTCCGGGTCGAGAACCTTGAGGGGGTGGCGCGCCGTGACCTGACCCATGAAGGGCGGATGTACCGAGTAGCCCAACATGCTCTGCAAGCGAGACGACATCCCGCGGACCCGTTTCTTCGGGACAGACAGAAAGAGGTTCTCCTGCGTTCGGGCCCAGGGCTCACAGTACTGATTGCTGATCGCCGTGCGGACCGCATGCGAACGATTCTCGCCGCCACGATGGACGAGCGTCCCGGCAAACACCGCGCACGAGCCCGCGGGCATCACCAACGAGCGCAGTTGGGAGCGGTACTCAGGCGCGAGGGTGATGGAGTCGTCTCCGTCGTACATGTTCACCAACTCGTCGTCACTCCAGTGGTGGCTTCCCGCGATGACCTGGGTCGCACCGTTCTCTTCGGTGAAATCGTCGATGGCCCACATCGTCGACACACTGATCGCCGGACGCGGCCTCGGCATCGTGTAGAACGAGTCGTCGGTGTGGGCCGGCTGCGGTGTTTCGCCCGGTGCGATCGAGATGGCCTGGCTCGCGGTGAGCAGGAAGTTGGGCAACAGGAGTTCATCCGTCACCGCTAGGACCCGAGGGTGCTCGACGAGTCGCTCGAACGCGTTTCCGCGACCGACCAGGGTGTACACCCGTTGGGTTCGAGTGCCCTCAAAGTCGTTGCGTCCGGACGGTCCCTGGTCGAGAAGCGGAACGAGCGCGTTGCGCACCTCAGTCAGCTCCGAAGCGCTCAACACTCCCTCGAGAACGACGTAACCATCGGTGTCGTAGGCTTCGCGCCAGTACTCGGGATCGTGCGGGGGTTTCATCGGTTCGCGTTCGCCTCTCTCTGGCGCTGCTTAGCGCTGTCTCAGACCTTCGAGAAACAGGCTGGCGCAGTGGGTGGCGGCTTTGCGCAGCGCCGCCGGGTCGCCCTCACCGAGTGCCCAGGTCAGCAGAATGGCGTCGATCGCGCCGAAGAGGCTGCGCGCGACGACACGCGGGTTGAGGTCTTTTCGAAACGCACCCTCTTCCTGTCCGTCCCGAACCACGCCCGCGATCACGTCGATGTACTGCATGAACAACGGCGTGGCGTACTGCTTCAACAGTCGAGACGACTGTCGGAGGTTGACGGTGATCACTTCAGCGAGGTCTCGCTGCTCCTCCATCAATCCAAGCTGGAGCTCGATGATGCGCTGGATGCGCTTCTCGAATGGGTCGTCCGATTCCGCGACGCCGCGAAGGATGGTCAGCAGTCGTTCGATGCCCTCTTCGAAGATGGTGACCAGGACATCGTCCTTGTTCTTGAAGTAGAGATAGATGGTGCCATCGGCGACGCCGGCCGCCTTGGCGATTTCACTCACGTGCGTCGCGTAAAAGCCGTTCTTTGCAAAGACCTTGATCGCCGCTTTGAGGATGCGATCCCGTTTGTCTGGCGCCCGCTTGCGTTTGCCGACTGTTGAATGAGCCGCCATTCAGTTTCGGGTATCACAGTCGCAGCACCGCCGTCAAACGAGGCTAGCCCGCCGGCTCCTTCCCTCGCAGCAGCCGACCGATATTGTCCAGATGCCGTAGGACGACGATAATCCACAGCCCAAGGGCCAGCCGAATCGGCCACTCTCCCCCGTCGAACGCGATCGTCGCGACGACGGCCACGCTGGCAGAGGACAGCGAGGCGACGCTAGCTCGCTTGCTTAGCTTCTTGACGAGCACGAAGGTGAAAAGCGCAGCGATGCCGATGAGGGGAAGGGCGCCCAGCAGCACGCCGCCGGCGGTAGCGGCGGCTTTGCCCCCACGGAAGCCATGCCAAATCGGAAAGACGTGCCCGAGCGCCGCGGCAAGTCCGACGGCGGTGATCCACGGCCATGGGAGCTCGAATGCGACGCGGGCCAAAAACACCGGGACGAAGCCCTTGAGCATGTCGAGGAGCATGACCTTGCGCCCGGTCGCCTTTCCGAGGGCACGGCTGGCGTTGGTCGCGCCGATGTTGCCACTGCCGATCGCCCGCAAATCGACACCCTGCCGAGAAGCGAACAGAAGCCCGAACGAGACGGAGCCCAGCAGGTAGGCGGCGAGCGTGAGGGCAGGGCCAAGCACCGCGGAATCATACCGCTTTGCCGGTGTATGGATCAGGTAAGTTTTTTGCCTGGTCCGACGCCAACCCGTAGCGTCGAACCACGATGTCGATTGGGGCGCACCGCGAAATGTGGGTTCCGGTCGCGCTTTACGCGCGACTCATTGCAGACGACGAGGTCCTGCCCGCGTTCGTCACCAGCATCAGCGAACACGGCGCGCTCCTCGACTCGCTTGCCATCCTGGGCAACCGTCGCAGCGATCGCCTGCAGCTCCATCTCGCCCTACCGGGTGAACCCGATCCTTTGTGGATCGCGGCCGAAGTAATCGGCGATACGCACGGCTCGCTTTTCAACGATACCTCCATTCGTTTCTTGGCGATGGCCGACGCGCATTGGCGCTCGCTTCGACGCTGGGTCCGGGTGCGAGAGCTGGTGCTGGCCACCCGGCCGATGGGTGCCTACGACGCAGCTTGAGGACAAGCCCCTCGCCGAGTTGCTACCCTCAAAAAGGAGACATGATAGTCAGTCTACAGAGCGAGCCGATGAGCGAAACGCGCGCCAAGCGGAGGATCTCCCCGATCCCCTTCAGCGCGTCGCTCCTTCCGACGGGATCGCCGTTCGGATGGAATGCCCGCGACCGCGCTCTCTATGTTCAGTTCCTCACCGCCCTGCTGATGGCGATCGTCACCCTCGCATTCGCGGCGGCCGATGGTTGGCCGTTTCTTCTGTCACCTCCTGAGGATGTGGCGGCGCTGCGCACGACGACGCGCCTTGCCATCGGTGCGTTGGCGTTCTGGATCGGATTCTACGTGTGGACATGGCGCTGGTACGTGCGCCGTGACGTGAAGTTCTCCTGGCTGCTCTTCGCAACGATCGGGGCCCACATCATCACCGGAACCGCGGTGTGTTACGCAATTGGGCCGTACACCGCAGCCAGCGGCCTGATCATGGTGGCGGCGCTCCTCCTTGGCATGGTGCTGCTCGAGCGACGCTCGCTCTGGGTCGCGGTGGTCGCTTGGTTCCTCTCGATGTTCGCGATGCACTTCGCAAGCAAAGGCGGCCTGTTGCCGTTCCTCTCGCTCTTTGCTGTTTCGTTGGGCAATGAGGATCTCGCGCAAGTTGCGGCCGAGCGCGCGGTTGCTGCGGCTATCATCTACATCCCGCTTGCTGTCGTGATGGATCACTTGATCAGCCTGTGGCGGCAGGACGAACGAAGCCTTTACGAAGCGGCGCAGTTCGATTCGCTGACGGGCGCGTACACGCGCGGCTTCGCCATGGAAGTGATGCAGCGGGCGCTGCTGAAGGCCAGGACCGATGCGAAGCCCTTCGGCGTACTCATGCTGGACCTCGATCACTTCAAGCGGATCAACGACGCCCATGGACACGCGCGGGGCGACGTGGTCCTCCGTCAGACGACGCATGCAGTACAGTCGGCGTTGCGCGCGGGCGACGTCGTCGGTCGGTTCGGCGGGGAGGAGTTCGTGGTCTTGCTGCCGGGAGCGGATCTGCAGCAGGCGTTGGGGGCCGCCGAGCGTTGTCGCGCCGCGGTGGCCAAGATGGAGGTTCCTGACGCGCCTTACCTGTCGGTGACCGCCAGTGTTGGGGTTGCAGCGTTTCCGGATCATGGGGCCGATCTTGACGCGCTCCTCCAGGCCTCCGATCGTGCGATGTACGACGCCAAGGCGAAGGGGCGAAACCGAATCGAGACCGCACGTGAGGCGGGACAAGCGGGACAAG
>CAYZDM010000167.1:0-6654 GCA_964476875.1 uncultured Sandaracinaceae bacterium
GACGACAAAGAGGTCGTAGTCGTATTCAGCCATTCTTGCTCACCTCGAGATCCCGGGCACAGGTATGGGCGACCGATGTAGTTGTTACCAGCTTGCGAACTCGCGTAGCGCTGCGACCGCCGAAAGCTGGGTGCATCCGCCTTGGAGCAGCGTCATCGCGCCTTCTTCGGTGACGCCGACATAGAGCTCACGGGATTCGTCCGGCACGAGCGGCACGAGCCTCTCGCTAACATGGGCTTTGGCCAATAGTGCATTCAGGGCGCGCACCAAGGCCCTAACGGCGACTGTTCCGTCCTCGGCGTCGGCCTCGTCCTCGTCCATGATTGCGCTGAAGTCTTCGCCCGCCCGCAGGACTAGCGGTCCATCGTCTGTGCCGATTCGCTGGAGCTTAACCGTAGCGACCTCTGGGTTCAGATTCGCCAGAGAGGACACCAGTTGATGGGCGTTCACGGAGAAGTAGTCGTTGTGCATGAAGAAGCGATCGCTACTGCGACGGCGGGCCGCGACCGAAGCGTCGTCGTTGCCGCGGTAGTACAGCCCGAGGATGTCCATCCGCCGAGAGTCGACCCGCGTCTCTTCGAGGTTCTGAGTGATCAGCGAGAGCTGCGCCGTGTCGAGCTCGCATGCGAGTCCAGCAGCGTTGAGGACTCGCACGAACTCCCCATCGCGTTTCGAGTAGGGTGCGCTCTCGTCCCGAGGATGTAGATCCTCGGCTGGCGGCTCGACCGACTCTTTCAGCGACGCTGTCATGACCCCCCTCGCGATTTCAGTGTTCAACAAATGGCCAAGAAAATCCAGTAGTGCCAAACCGCACAGTTGTTCACTGGGATCGCTTACGATTCCTCGTCGCGGCACAATACAAACCAGGCCGACATCGGTTTGCCCGCCTTGATGGCGCGCCCGACCGTCACGTGCCTCGACACCTCTCGCACGATGTCCTGGGTGCCGTGATAGACGAGCCGCGAAAGCCTAGCGGAATTTGGCAGAATCTCCGGCCAATGGGCCCGGCTCTCCGGCGGGACACGGAGGTAGTCAACCAGCACTTCACCGGAGACCTGGGCCGGCGAAGCCACGAAATAGCCAGGTCCGACGACGGTCTCGACGAAGCCCCCCGCTCGATTGTAGCCCCAAAGCTCCGGGCCGAGGCTGCTGATAGGTCCGACGAATGCCTTCGCGAAGTGATTGAACGCTGGCAATGAGTTCTTGCCGTGGTGAACGACCTCCTCCATCCGGGGGGCGTTCGTCGCTGACGATGTCGTGCGAGGAAACGGGTCGATGCCCTTCTGCGGCGTCGAACAGTCGAGCGAGTTGCTGGCGTCCTAGCGTTCGAATCTCGCGGACTCGTTCCGCGGCCTGGAGGCTGTCCAGATGCGAATCCTAGGTCCGAACTGAACCGAGCTGGCAACTAGCGGATCGGCCGATGGCCGTGGATGCCTACGAGTCGCGTGGTGTCTACGCGCAGCGACAGAAGCAGAGTAAACAACCGCCGCGAAGTCTCGAGGTCGAAACCCACGTCGCGGAGCGCCCGTTTCAGGACGCGCCCGGCGCGGTCGTGGGTGACCTTCTTCGCCATGTCGAGCGCTTCCATTTGATTGAC
This sequence comes from uncultured Sandaracinaceae bacterium, assembly GCA_964476875.1. GTDB lineage: Bacteria > Myxococcota_A > Polyangia > Polyangiales > Houyiibacteriaceae > SG8-38. The sequence continues at coordinate 1,598 of CAYZDM010000167.1, forward strand.
GCCATCCGCGTCCGCGATCTGGCGCACGATGTCGATGTACTCCGTGATGTGTGCGGAAAGAAGCTCATGCGGGATGGCGATCGATGCGACCGGGGCGTCATCCTCGCCTTGGAAATCCAACACGAACCCTTGCTCCGTTGTCCCGACGTGAAGTGTCGCGACGTTCTGGACGCGGCTTTCGGCCTTGGACAGGAGCTCCCGAATGTTGGCGTCCCATTCGACGTGCTGCGCTTCGGATCCGCGCCGCGATGTGCGCTCGTCGATGACCACTGCGGCGAGGGGCATGCTGCGACCATATCAGTTTCGACTAGGTCTGCATCTGTCGCCGGATGGCTGCTATGGTTCGCCGGTGGCACCGGACTTGAGCGAGCGGAGGGAACAGGTCGTCTATCGGTGGGACCTCGACAAGACGTACCTCCGGACGGAGTTCGACACGCTTCGCGACTTGGTCCGCACCGCGTTTGAACCCGCCTCCCGCAAGCGCACGTATCCCGGCGCAGGCACGTTGCTCAGAGAGATTCGCGCCACCGAACCTGCCGCGATATTCATTCTGTCTGGGAGTCCCGAGCAGATGAGGAGCGTGCTGGAGGCGAAGCTCCGCCTCGACGGTATTCGCTGGGACGGCTTCACCCTCAAACCAAGCTTGAGGAATCTCGTTCGCGGCAAGTTCCGGTTTCTCAGAGATCAGCTGAGCTACAAGCTGACTGCGTTGCTGCGCTCGCGAACAAACGTGTCACCCGAAACCGACGAGATCCTCTTTGGCGACGATGCCGAAGGTGATGCCTTCATCTACTCGCTCTACGCAGACATCGCCGCGGGCCGCGTGAGCCAGAAGGAGCTGATGGAGGTCGCGGAAGCTGCGGAGGTCTATCCTGCGGACATCCCCGAGATCGTCCGAATCGCCGCAAGGGTGCCTCGTCGCGACACGGTTCGGCGCATTTTCATCCATCTCGAGCGCGGCTCCTCCACCAAAGGGTTCGGCGACTTCGGGCGGCGAGTGTGCCCATTCTACAATTACTTCCAGCCCGCCCTCGTCCTACTGGAAGACGGAGCCCTGCAGCCTCAAGCGGTCTTGCGGGTTGGCGCAGACCTGGTTGTCGCCCATGCGTTCAATCCAGAGGTGTTGGTAGCCAGTTTCGATGATTTGCGACGGAGGGGTTACCTGAGCACATGCGTCGTCGACCGAATTGCGAGTGTGGAGGACACCATCGACCCGGCGACGTTTGGGCAGGCGTCGGGACCGCTTCAGTCGGTCGTCGACGCCATGAAGGCTGCGCGCGCCAAGCTGCCCGATGAAGTTCACGTCGATCCGGTGAGAGAGGACTACCTCACGCTCTTTGCGAAGGATCGCGCTCGAGCAGAAGCGGGCAAGCGACGTGCTCGTTGGACGCGCGAAAGCCCCTAGGCGTCAACCCCACTCGGCGCCACGCCCAACATTTCGAGCGCATCCTCGGCGAGCTCACCGAGTGTGGTCTTGGTTTCGTCTTCGAAGTCTTCGATGACGACGACTCGCGCGTCGCCGACGAAGCGCTTCAGATCGGGCAATGCTTCCGGGTCCGCAAGCTGTGCCAGCGCCTCGATGGCGGCAGCGACGACGTCGGAGTTTGGATGATCCAGGAACCGGCGAATGAGGGGAAGGGCGCTCGGCTCCGCGACCTCGGCGAGCACCCATGGAAGCTCAGACATCGCCGGGCCGTCGGCGTCTCGGTCGAGCACCCGTTCGATTCCACGTGCAACCTCGGCGTAGCGCTCATACCCCAAGTCACGCAGCGCTTCTCCGGCAGCCACACGAACCCGCGGCTCGTCGTCGTTCAGGATCGCGATCAAGGCGTCGGTCATCCGCGGACCTGGAACCTGCGCGCACAGATCGGCCAGCCGTTCGAGGCGCATGGTGCCTTCCTTGCGGTCCTCGATCTGTAGAGCGTGTGCTGTCTCACGTTCGAGCAAGTCGATGAGTTCCTCCGCGCCCTTCTTGCGAAGCAGCTCGCCTTCGGCTTTTTGTAGCGCGCGATCCGCGTCGAATATGGATTGAAGCTCGTCAGTCAGTGACATGGTTCGAACCGTCCTTTGGGGTCTCGTCCCCCTTCTTGCGCATGGGCTCGAGTTCGCGAAGCAATGATCGTACACGATCCACGGCGTCACCGGACTCGTCGTCTCGATAGCGCCGAGTTAGCTTCATGTCAGGCGAAAGCCCCCAGCCAGCTCCGGGGGTGGCCACCAACGGCATCAACCTGGCCGGGTCGAGCGGCGTGTCTTCCCTCAGGTGTAGGGCGACCCGCTTGAGCTCGGCTTCGCAACCGAGGACCCGCAGGTCGCGCAACAACGGCTTCAGGGACATCACACGGACAAAGTCGCGAGCTGGAGGCGGCGGCGCGCCGAAACGTTCCTCCATCTCATCCGCGAGCTCGTCCACCGCTTGCTCATCGAGCGCCGTCGCGAACCGACGATACAAGGATAGCCGCAGCCCAATGTCATCGATGTAGTCCTCCGGCAGGTAGTGCTCGAGTTCGATGGACAACTCTGGGTCGACTTCCTGCTGAGCCTGTTCCCCCTTGAGCTCCGACACCGCTTGGTCGAGCATCTGCACGAACATGTCGAAGCCCACCAGCGATGCGTTTCCGCTTTGCTCCGAGCCCAGGAGATTGCCCGCGCCTCGTAGCTCCATGTCCAGCGTGGCAACTCGGAATCCAGCCCCTAGGCCCGAGAATCGCTCGAGCGCTTCCATGCGGATCCGTGATTCGTCGGACATCTCGTTGGGTGGTGGCGTGATGAGGTAGCAATAGGCGCGTTGATCGGAACGTCCCACGCGCCCCCTCAGTTGATAGAGCTGCGCCAGCCCGAGCGTGTCAGCCCGGTCCACCAGAATCGTGTTGGCGCGGGGAATGTCCAGGCCGCTCTCCACGATCGCGGTCGAACACAACACATCGAAGGAGCCCTCGACGAAATCGGTCATGGCGCGGTCGAGCATCGCGGGCTTCATCTGTCCGTGCGCAACCGCGATCCGTGCGTTCGGCAGAAGATCTTGGAGACGCTGCGCTCGTTCGTACAGCCCTTCGATGCGATTGTAGACGAAGAAGACCTGGCCCCCACGACTAAGCTCCCGTTCGATGGCCTCCTTGATCAGATGGTCGTCCCAGCGGCACACGAAGGTTCGGACCGCGCGTCGGTCCTGAGGCGCCGTCGTGATGAGCGAGAGATTGCGCATGCCCCCTACGGCGAGCTGTAGCGTGCGTGGAATTGGGGTCGCGCTCAGCGTAATCACGTCGACGTTGGTCCGAAGCTTCTTGATGCGTTCTTTGTGGGTGACACCAAAGCGCTGCTCTTCGTCGACGACCAGAAGGCCGAGGTTCGCGAAGTGAACGTCCTTGGACAGCAGTCGATGGGTGCCGATGACGACATCCACCGTGCCGTCCTTGAGCGCCTTGAGCACCTCGGATTGTTTGACGCGCGAGACGAATCGAGAAAGCACTTCGATGCGCAGCGGATAACCATCCAAGCGCGCGGAGAAGGTGCGGTAGTGCTGTTGCGCGAGCACCGTGGTCGGGCACAGGAGGCCTACCTGCCGTCCGCTCATTGCCACCCTAAACGCTGCCCGAAGCGCGACTTCCGTCTTGCCGAATCCCACGTCTCCGCAGACCAGTCGATCGGTCGGCTGTGGTTCGTCGAGGTCCGCCATGACGTCCTCGATCGCCTTCTCTTGGTCCGGGGTTTCCTCGAATGGGAAGGTCGCCTCGAACTCGGCGTAGGCAGTTCCGGCGGCCTCGATTGGCTCACGGCGGGCAGCAGAACGCTCTGCGTAGAGCTTGAGAAGCTCTTCGGCCATCTGTTGAACGGCTTTGCGAACACGTCCCTTTTTCGTCGCGAAGGTCGTCCCGCCCAGCCTATCGAGTTTGGGTTGGTGACCCTCGCTACCCTTGAACTTCTGGATCACCCCGAGGCGTGTCACCGGAAGGAACAGCTTGTCGCTGCCCGCATATTCGACGACCATTACCTCCACGGTTTGCGCGGTTCGCCCATGAAGCCGGTCCATCGCCGTGAGGCTCAGCGACTTATGCTTGAGCCCGAGGTACCGGCCGACACCGTGATCCGCGTGGACCACGAAGTCGCCCGGGCTCAGTTCTCGCAGGTCCTCTAGGAAACGTTGCTGCTGACGGCGTGTCTGACGCTTGCCGCGACGTTGACGGACGCGGGTGCCGAAGATCTCTTCTTCAGTGACGTAGGCGACCCCTTCACTCCAGAGCACGAATCCGTCTCGCAGTTCGCCTAGACTCACGTCCTCCAAGATTCGCTCATCGACATCGTAGCCTCGAAGTAGATCGATCAGTCGGTCTGCTTGATGCTGGGTGCGGCCCAAGAGGATCACCCGCATGCCTTGTTCGCGCCACACCCGGAGCTGCTCGGCGAGTGGTTCCAGTCCGCGATCGCCGTGCGCCTTGTGAGCGCGAAGATCGGAAATGAGCTCTTGCTGGTCCGACGCGTCCACACGGAGCAGGGTGTCGCCGGTCGGAGCGAAGGCGGCCACGATCGGTCCCTCGTCTTCGGTGGTAGCCCCGTGGACAGCCAAGCGATGGGCCACCAGCAGTGGGCGCGCGCTCAGACACTTGCTGATCTCGGACTCACTCATGTAGTACGCGGAGGTCTCGAAGGTGGGCCGGTCTCGGCGGGCGGCGTGCTCGTCTATTGCGTGATGTTGTTCGTCACTGACTGCCGCAGCGATGGCCGTTGGGTCCGCCAGGATCATGCGCGCGTCTGTAGGCATGTAGTCGAACAGGGTGTCCAGCGTTTCAAAGTAGGCGGGCAGCAGCGCATTTGAGATCAACGCCCCTGAGCCGCGACCGAGTTCGCCGATCAGCTCCCTCGCTTGCAGGGTGGGCATGTTCATCTCGTCGCACAGCTCCCGGACAGCGACCTTGGCCCTTTCGATCGCGGCGGGCGCGTCCGGAACTTCTCGCGCGGAGGCCAGCATGACGGAGTCGACTTCATCCGACGTCTTCTGATCGTCGGGACTGAAGCGCCGGATCCTCACGACCATGTCGTCGTCGAGCTCGATTCGAAAC
>CAYZDM010000168.1:0-6591 GCA_964476875.1 uncultured Sandaracinaceae bacterium
CGGCCTACGCGCAGCAACTGCCCGATGACTTTCGGGCCGCGATGAAGGTCTGGCAGCAGGTGACGATGCCCGGCTACCCGCGCCACCCTCGCTATGGTGCCGACGCAGGGAAGGCGAATCCCGACTTTCTCGATGCAGAGGTATTCGCCCGTGCCGTCAACGATCCGGTTCGGGCGGCGTTCAGTCGGCACATGGGTCCGTGGATCGTCGAGGTGGCCCCGTCACCAACGCCGCTCGACCCAGCCTGGTTTTGCGAGAAGCTAGACGCGTTCCTCGAGCAGGCACCGAAGGATTTTCCGTTCGCCGTCGAGTTGCGTGACCGCAAGCTGCTCACCCCCGAATACGCGCGAACGCTCCGCAAGCATGGCGCGGCGCATGTCTTCAACTACTGGTCACGAATGCCTAGTCTAGCAAAGCAGTCGCAGGTCGAAGGGTTGCTCGATGGCGCGCTTCTGGTCGTGCGCCTGCTCCTTCCTCCGGGCAAACGCTACGCCGATCTCAAGGAGGCCTACGCCCCGTTCGATCGGGTCGTCGCTCCGCAACCCGACATGCGGCAAGACGTCGTTCGTCTGGTTCGTGCCGCCCTCGATCGCGACATGGAATGCTACGTCCTCGTGAACAACAAGGCGGAAGGCTCGTCCCCGTTGACCGTGAGGGCCCTGGCCGAGCGGCTCGCCGGGTAGCTTGCTCCGATGCAGAGCGAGGCTATGTTCATCGTCATGAGCGCGCCCAAGGCTGAAAATCTGACCTGGCACATTGGCGAGGTCGACAAAAAGGCTCGCGCCGCCGCACACGGACATCGCGGGGCGGTGCTTTGGTTTACCGGTTTGTCCGGCTCGGGTAAGAGCACCATCGGGTATCGTGTCGAGCGAATGCTGATCGAGCGCGGCGCGTTCGCCTACGTGCTCGACGGCGACAACGTTCGCCACGGGCTGAACAGCGATCTCGGGTTCGCAGCCGAAGACCGAGTCGAGAACATTCGACGCATCGGCGAAGTGGCGCGCCTATTCTCGGACGCGGGCGGTCTAGTGCTGTCGGCCTTCATCTCGCCCTATCGCAAGGACCGCGATCGCGTGCGGGGCCTCCTTCCGCAGGGGGAGTTCATCGAGGTGTTTGTCGACACCCCGCTCGAGATCTGCGAGGCCCGCGACCCCAAGGGCCTCTACAAGAAGGCGAGAGCGGGTGAAATCACCAACTTCACGGGACTCGATGCGCCGTACGAGGCGCCCGAGAAACCCGAGGTCCATCTGGAGACGGTGAACCTGCCCGTCGATGAGGCCGCAGCTCAGGTGATCCGGTATCTCGACGAGCAGAACATTCTTGGAGGTGCGTAATGCCGTCCCGCGAAGAGATGTGGGAGAAGATCCCCGAGCAGGCTGACCTCGTCGTCATCGGCGGTGGCATCACTGGCGCCGGGATCGTGCGAGACGCGGCGCGCCGCGGGCTGAGCGTGGTGCTCTTCGAGCAGAATGACATCGCGTACGGCACGAGTTCCCGGTCCAGTAAGCTCATCCACGGGGGCCTACGCTATCTGGAGAGCTACGAGTTTAGCTTGGTGTTCGAATCGGTAAGCGAGCGACGCGTGGTGATGGACCTCGCGCCGCACCTCGTGAATCCACTCGCGTTCCTGTTTCCAGTCTACCAAGGCGCTCGTAAGAGCCTCCGAATGATCAGCGCTGGGATGTGGCTCTACGATGGGTTGGCGCTGTTTCGTTCGCCCAAGCGACACCAGACCTTGAACCCGGGCGAGGTCGCGGAGCAAGAGCCGCTGCTCAAGCAGGAGGGCTTGCAGGGTGCCCCTGTGTACTACGATTGCTCGACCGATGACGCTCGACTCACGCTCGAAACCATCATCGATGCCACGCAGAACGGCGCAATCGTCGTCCCCTGGGCGCGGGTCGATGCTTTGGTCAAGGATGATCAAGGGCGCATGTCCGGTGTCGTAGTGAAGAACGCGCGCGACGGAAGCCTTCGCGAAGTGAAGGCCCACGCGGTGATCAACGCGACTGGTCCTTGGACCGACGAAGTGATGGCGATGAGCGGTCCTCGCAAGGGCAAGTTGCTCCGGCCCACCAAGGGCGTGCATCTCGTGGTCGAGCGGGAAAAGCTGCCGGTCGAGCATGCGGTGGTGCTTTTCCATCCCACGGACAAGCGAGTCCTATTCGCCCTGCCATGGGGCGAACGAACGTACGTGGGCACCACCGACACAGACTACGAGGGGGCGCCGGGCGACGAGGCCGCGACGCTCGCGGACATCGACTACCTCATCGCGGCTTCCAACTTCTATTTCCCCACGAACCAAATCGCTCGCGGTGACGTGATTTCGACTTGGGCTGGGCTGCGGCCGCTGATCGCGCCGGAGCCCGCCGTTGGCGAGTTGGACGAATCGCAGGTGAGTCGCGAGCACCAGATCGTGATCGGCGAGGACGGCTTGATCACCATCGCGGGCGGCAAGCTCACGACGTACCGAAAGATGGCGAAAGAGTGCGTCGACGTCGCCGTCAACCTCCTGAAGTTGTCCGACAAGCTTCCTGAGGACATTCATTCGGGGCAGACGTTCAAGTTCCCTTTGCCGGGAGCGGTGGGCTGGCCCGCGGACGACGACCACGAGAGGGTTGCGGCCGAGCTTCGCCAGGCCTGCGACTGCGACCTGTCCGAGGTAGTCTGCCGACACCTGACCGACACCTATGGCATGCGTGCGCTCGAGCTGGCGAACCTCTGCGCGGCGGATCCGGCGTTGACCGAGCCGATTGTTCCCGGGCGAGTGGAGATCATGGCGCAGGTCGATTTCGCGGTTCGCGAGGAACTAGCGGCGAGTGCTGCGGACGTCATGACGCGTCGCACACAGATATTCTTTCGAGACCACGACCAAGGCCTCGGCGCCGTTGAGAAGGTCGCCACCCGCATGGCCGAGCTCATCGGTTGGTCCGCAGACGAGAGGCAAAAGTCCGTCGATGCCTACAAGGCCTCGGTCGCGCTTTCCCGGCGTTGGAAAGACGAACTCTAGGGCGTCAGTTGCGGAAGCTTGAGCTTGAGGGCGAGCGCGCCGGGTTCGACGCGCAAGGACTCCAACTCGAGCACGTCGAAGATCATTGCTGCCGTCTGTGTCGACGCGAAGCGGCGGACGGCAGGCACGCTTCGTAGATCGACGCGAAGATGGTCTGCCGTTTCGCGTTCCACGATCGCACCGCCGAAATCGAGGGAGTCGGCGGAGGCGATCATCGGCCAGGTAGACTTCGCGATGCATCCCGCCAAGGCACCGACGATCGATGTGTCGTAGGCGTCCGGAGGCTCGACGTCGAATGAGATCTCTTTGGCCCCGCGAGGAGCAAACCGAACCGAGCTCGGTGCGAGGCTAAACTGCACTTCCTTGCCGTTCGTCAGCGACGCGTCGACGAACATCCGGCCAGAGTGGCATGCCACCATGGCTGAATCGACCCCATCGGCGTGAGCCGCCGCTGACGTCAGCATCTCGTCGCTGAGTCGCCAACGCTGTTGAGTCAGTCGTTCGAGCAGCTGCTTCGCGATCGTCGCGGCCTTCGTGCCGGTAATACGACCCAGCGCGAGGTCTGCTGCGCCGCGGACCAAGCTCCGCATGATGTCGAAACGGTCGGTCATTCTGCTGCCTGGACACTAGGTCTGGCCCGAAGCAGCTCCAACTGCAACGGCGCGACTCGGCCGCCCGGCCGATTTGCGAAGAATCCCGCACGAACGACTCGAGGCGCCAGTGCGTCGATCCCGGTGAGGGCGCGGAGCACTTCGCCCGGCCGTGGCGTCGTTTGACCCCCCAGACGCAGCGTGATGGTGACTGGGAGGAGGTCCCCGGCGAGCCCCGCTTGCGCGAGCGCCTCGCCACCGTCGCCCACGCGGATGTCGACGAGGGCTGCACCCACGTCTACGCGCTTCTTGATGCCCTTGATCTCGCGATCGATGCAGAGGTCGGCGGGGCGCTTGGAGAGCATCTGGCGCAATAGAGCATCGTCCCCGAGGCCGAGGCTGAGCAACTCCTGCCTGGCCAACGCTACGACAAAGTCGGTTTCCTCGATGACGCGGTTCAGTGCCGGATCGTTCGGCCCCAACACGCGGTGCCCGAAGAACTCGATGCCGTCGAGCGCTGCTTTGTTCAGCCGTTCGGAGAGATTCTCGAGGTTGGGCGACTCCGCCGCGCGAAGTCGAACATCAACGTGTTCACACAGGCTCGCGGTGCCGACGGGAAGGGCGGGGCCGAAGGTGAGCTTGGGGAGTGGGTGGAAGCCTTCGCTGTAGTAGAGAGGCAGTCCCACCCGTCGAAGCATCCGAGGAAAGCTTCTGACCATGTCGAGGTGGGACGTGTACGCCGTTCGACCGATGGTGCGGTAGCCAATTCGGACTCGCATAGGCGGGCCCTGGTCGACGCCGTGAAATGGCCGCCGGTCCACCAGGTCGTCCTGGATGGCCTCCTCCGGGGGGGGCGGTGCCTCACGAGGCTCGAAGGCGTGCACGCTCTGCAGGAAGCCGATGCGCTCCTCTTTCATCTGCGTGAGGTCGCAAGCGATCCCGCAGTCGTAGCAAACTAGACGGCGTTTCTCTGCCTCGGCTTCCTTGACGTTCGTGTGATGAACGAAGCTTCCAACTGTCTTGCCGCACGGTGGGCTAAGTCGGTTGCGCAGCGCTTTGCGGTACTCTCGATCCAGGAACCCATGCTCGAGACCGACGTCGATGTGCGACCAGGGCAACTGCGCGGACACGGGGATCGTCCCGAGGAACCACTCTGGTTCGACCGGTGTCTCGTCGATTGCTGCGGTCCACGCGTCGAGGTCGAGCTTCTCGTCCCACGAATCGAATCGAGCTCCTCTTGCGTACGCCCGCTCGATCACGTCAGCCAGACGACGGTCGCCGCGTGCGAGCATACCTTCGAGCCACGATCCGGCGGAATTGTGCACTTTGAGCTGGACGCGTGTGCTGCTGGCTTCTCCGCGGAGCAGCGACTGCTTGCGAATGATCTCCTCGTGAGAGTCCATTGCGCACCATTGAAACGGGGTGTGCGGTTTGGGAACGTGGGTAGAAACACTCACAGTCACTCTGGCCCGCTTGTTGTGCTGAATCCGGCGCGCGACGTCGAGTGCCCGCGCACCGGTCCGGACGATGTCTCGCACGTCGTCGTCCTCTTCGGTGGGGAGTCCGATCATGAAATAGAGCTTCATCTTGCTCCATCCCCGCGAGAACACGCGCTCGGCCGTCTCCATGAGTTGGTCGTCGGTGACGTTCTTGTTCACCACGTCCCGCATGCGCTGGCTTCCCGCTTCGGGCGCGAAGGTCAGGCCGCCGGCGCGCTGACGCTTCAAGTCGTCCAACACGTCTTCGCTCAGTCCATAGGCACGCAATGACGATACGCTCAGCGACACCTGGTGCGGTGCCAGCGCCTCGATCGATTCGCGCACCAGCGGCGCGATCGCGCTGTAATCAGCAGTAGAGAGCGAGGTCAGTGAGGCCTCGTCGTAGCCGGCCTCCTCGACAGATCGCACCATGGCATCGATGATCGCTTTGGGCTTTCGTTCACGGACGGGACGGTAGATCATGCCGGCCTGGCAAAATCGACATCCTTCCGTGCAGCCGCGTGCGACTTCGATTGATGCGCGATCGAAAACCGTCTGACAGTTCGCAATCGGGCCGTCGACGGGGAACGGATAATCGTTCAAGTCCTCGACGATCGATCGACGAACCGGAAAGGGGGCCTCCGGGTGGTCAGGCTCCACGACATGCATCTTCGTGTCGTCGCTTGGCACGCTCTTATAGAGCGACGGGACGTAGAAGCCACCAAGCTTTGCCACGTGGAGCAGGCGTTCGGCGCGCGGTAGGCCGTCGCGCTTCATGTCCGTCCACGCCTGCATCAGTTCTGGAACCTTGGCCTCTCCATCGCCGATCAGAAACGCGTCGATGAAGGGCGCTATGGGCTCGCCGTGGGTCGCGGTGGGGCCCCCGGCGACGATCAACGGGTCGGCGTCGGTGCGCTGGTCCGCGCGGAGCGGGATCTTCCCGAGCTCCAGCATCTGCAGGATGTTCGTGTACGTGAGCTCGTACTGAAGTGAGAACCCGACGATGTCGAACTCGTGAAGCGCATGTGCGCTTTCGAGCGAACAGAGAGCCTGACCGTGGGTCCGCAGCTCCTGCTCCATATCGTACCAAACCGCGTAGGCGCGCTCGGCGAGGAACTTTGGCTGCTCATTGATGATGCCGTACAGGATCTTGTACCCGAGATGGCTCATCCCGATCTCGTACAGGTCGGGGAAGGCCAGGCACATGCGGCAGGCGGAGTCGTCCCACACTTTATGTGCTTCTCCCTGCTCGCCACCCAGATACTGGGCCGGCTTGTGCACTCGATCGATGAACGGCGCGTAAGGGTGGTTTTTCATCAGGTGGACCGCGGGGACGGTCTAGTTTGGGGCGAAGTGCTAGCGCTGCAAGGGGCGCGGCCCCTGCGGCGTAATCGCGAAGATCGCAGACGAAACGGGGTGTGGAGCGCGTCGAACGGCGTCTTCGGTGCGGATTCGAAGGGCGTCCACGGCATCTGCGCGGGCCAGCAAGAGGACGTCGCGGTGAGGCGCCGAGGCT
>CAYZDM010000169.1:0-6546 GCA_964476875.1 uncultured Sandaracinaceae bacterium
GGTCTATGCGTTCATCAAAGGGAAGAACTGGATTCGGCCGATGGCGCTCGTCTACGTCGGCGCGATGTTGCACGGCTGCACCGAGTTCCTGATCTACGAGTACTGGATCGGACCACCGCCCGGCAACACGTTCATCTTTTGGGCGTTCAACGGCCCGTACTGGGTCGTTCCGTTCATGCTCGGCGTCCGCATGTGGAAGCCGGAGCCGTTCGGAGTAGCGCCAGCCTGACGCTCGTTTGACGGCGACTCCACGGCTGCCACTGGCGCGGCCGCAGTCGCTGGACTACCACCCTGCCTCTGGACGCAGACTCCACCAAGAAGACGTTCCGCCGCAACGTGGTCATCTACACGATGGCGAGCGCCATGGGGGGCCTCGTCCAGTTGGCGCACCTGCTTTGGACGCATTTGCTCGACCAGGCCGACTACGGTCGCTTCGCGATTCTAGAGGGCGTCGTGTTCGGGGTGGCGGCCGCTACGATTCCCTTAGCGCCGCAGAGCTACATTCTGGTGTATCTCCACAAGAAGGATCGAGCCGGGATGGCCGGCGACCTCGGTGGAGTCCTGGGTCTCGCCTTTGTCGTGGGGGTGTTGTCGACGCTAGTCGTCTTCGTACTCCCAGATTCACTGTACGTGCTCGGAGGCGAGGCGATCCCGCGATGGGCTGTCGCAGGGGTCGTCATTGCGGCGACCTTGTCTACCAGCCGCATCATGGCGCAGACCATCAACGAGACCCAGAGTCAGCCGACGCGCGCGGCCCTGTGGTCGGACTTCGTGGACGGCACTCGGCCGTTCATCGCGCTCGCGCTCTTTTTTCTGCTCGGCTGGACATGGGAGGCCAGATGGGGCGGTCTCGTCGTGGCGCAGATCGGGGCGGGACTGGCCGCGATCTGGGTACTGCGTCGCCACGGATGGCTCCGTCGACCCCCGTCTTTCGAGTCCCTGCGCGAACCTCTTCGGTACTCCCTGCCGATGATTCTCGCGGCGGTCTCCTACGTCGGATACCAAAGCGCCGATCGTCTGTACGTGGCTCTTTGGAACGGAATCGCCGCGGCAGGGCGCTACGAAGCCTCCTACCGCGTGGCGCTGATGGTCAGCACGGTCAACGTCGTTACCCTCCATTCGTTCAACCCCTTGTTCTACTCGGCCTACGCCCGGGGAGACCGCGCGGGTGCCACCAAGCTCCTTCGCAAGACTAGCTTGCAGGTTGCCGGTTGGGTCGTGCTCCTGGTGGTCACTTTGCCATTGGTCGTGATCTACACACCGCTTCTGGAAGAGTCGTATCGGACATCGCGCAGCGTCATCGTGTCGGTTCCCATTCTTGCGGCAGGGATTGGGTGCCTCGGGATCTCGCTCCTCTGGCTGGCCCCGCTGCTCGCGCGGGGACATGCCAAAACAGCGTCTATGATCGCGATGTTCGGCGCACTCCTAAACCTCGGAGTCGACGCGGTCCTGATCCCGCGCATTGGCGAACTCGGTGCCGCCTGGGGAACCTTCATCGCTTTCTCCGTGATGATGGTAGTCACGATCGTTGTCGTGAAACGCCTGCGTGCGATCGAATAGTCCGATCGACACGAAGGCTAGGGAAGCTTCCCAGAAGCGATGAGGTGCGGAAGACCGCGCATCGCGGCCATTGTCGATCGCTCGAAACGCCGGCCGGACGTGCCCCACGCGCCGAGCCCCAATCGACGCGAAAAATCGGTCGACCAAGCTCTGACGTCTTGAAAGCAGTACCGCCTTGGCGTCACACCCAGATCGTCACGCCGGCCCCTGCGGCCCTGAGCTCGTTCACCAGGCTCTTCTCGAGTTCCCGGTAGTGAGAGCTCTCAGGCTCTTTGAAGTACTCGCTGTGGAACTCGATGAATATGTGCGTGATGTTCCTGGCGACGCCAGTGTCGAGCAGATCTCGGAGCACCTCATACTCCGAAGACTCGATGTCCATCTTGACGACTATCTGGTCGTATGCTCCGATCCTCTCGTTGAGCAGCTCGGCGAGCGAGAATGTGTCAACCTCGATGGCAGCTTCTTCGTCCGCTACGTAGTCGCCGCTGTTGTGATCGGCAACTACCGACGCCCCCTGGGTCATCGCACCACGGTCATCTTCGACCAGGCCGAAGAGCTTCAGCTTTCCTTCCTTCGTCCAGGCCGCACCCTCCACGAACTCCAGGTTGGCGTAGCTCCCGAACTCCTCTTTGAGCACCTTCATGCAGTTGGGGTTCGGTTCGATGAGGATCGCATCGTAGCGCTCGGGCGGCAGGTACTTCTTGAAGAAGGTGTAACCCTGCCCGATGTTCGAGCCGCAATCGACGAGGAGTCGCCGCTCGCCTCCGTCAGGCTGCTGCGCGGCTAGTTGCCGCAAGTGAACTTTCGCGCGGGCGAGGCACGCCCTCTGCTTGATCCTTCTGAACACCGGTCTCCTTCGTCAGTCCCAGTCGGGCAGATACCCCCAACCAAGCGAGAGATCCAGTCCACGTGCCCGCTGGCGTGCACACTGCGGGTGAAATACCTCGCTTCCCTCTGGCAACCGTAAGTAGCCGCCGACCAGACGAAAGGAAGGCGTCGGGTACTCGCCCGCGGCTCGCTTGATCAACGCTGTGAAATCCTTCAGGACACTCGTCTAATCGTGACGTCGACTATTCGTACTTTCTTCCTCGCGGTTATCGTCACCGGGCTCATCGCGTGTGGTGACTCGTCCTCCGACCCGATCGCCGACCCGCCTGACGCCATAGGCCCCTTTGGCGTGGGACACAGCTCGTTCAACCTGGTCGACCCCGCGCGCGGCGATCGCCGGTTGCTCGTCGACGCCTGGTACCCCGTCGACTCGGCGGACGCCGCCCCGTCTCCTGCGGCCGAGTACGTGTTGCTCGACCCCCTTGGCATTCCTTCCGAGGTGGCAGTCGAAGGTTTGCCGGTGTCGTCGCGAACGGAGCAGACGCTTTTGGTGTTCTCACACGGGTACGGCGGCATCCACATTCAATCCTTCGGCCTTCTGGAGGCGTTGGCTAGTCACGGATTCATCGTCATCTCGCCCGAGCACACGGGGAACGCTCAGTCGTCGCCGACGGACACGTTCGACGAGGCCGCGGCCAATCGTGTTCCCGACGTGTCGTTTCTCATCGACACCATGGTCGCACGCAATCGCGATCCGCAGGATCCTTTCTACGGGCGCATCGACGAGAATTCGGTGGGCGTCCTGGGGCATTCGTTTGGTGGGATGACGGCAGTCGGCATGGCGGCCGGTTGGGCAGGTGCCCCAGCGGATCCGAGGGTCACCGCTATCGCGCCTATCTCGGCCGTCATCGACGCAGAAATGCAAAGTGACGAGCGCACGAGTCCGAACGCCGGCTTCACCGAGGCGCAACTCGGGAGCATCACCGTGCCCGTCATGCTGATGGGCGGCACCGAAGACATCAACGTCCCCATCGGCAACAACGCCATCGCGTTCGAGCAAACGGTCAGCGCGCCGCGGGTGTACAAAGTCGACATCATTGGCGCGAATCACAATCACTTTGCAGCGATCTGTGCGATCGCGAACAGGCTGATCGAGTTCGATTGGGGCCCCGAGATTTGGCCCATGCTCGGTGCAGAGTCGTTGATCGAGCCGTACGAGACGACCTGCGGCCCCGACGTCCTCCCAATCGAAGAATCGAATCGCCTGCAGAACCTCTACATGGTGTCGTTCTTCAGAGCACACTTGCTGAACGAGCGGGAGTACGATCAGTTCTTCGAGCCTGCGTTTACGGAGACGGAACCCGGAGTCGTGGTCACGGCGAAGTAGCGGAACGGCCGGGCATGGCGTGAACGAAGAGCATCCACTCCAACGGGCCATCTTCATCGGATGTCTGGTCATCGCCGGTGAGGCGGTATTCGGTCTACCCTTTCACGTCGCGCGATTCTTCCGCCCAACCGTTCTTCAGGTATTCGACTTCACCAACACCGAACTCGGCGCAGTCCAAGCTGCTTACGGCGTCGTGGCCATGCTTGCGTACTTCCCAGGGGGAGTGCTCGCGGATCGATTCCCCGCGCGCCGATTGCTCACCGGCTCGCTCCTGTTCACGAGCCTGGGTGGTCTCTACTTCGCGAGCGTTCCTGGTTTCCTCGGTATGTGGTGGCTGTTTGCGTACTGGGGGCTCACGACGATTCTGCTGTTCTGGGGCGCGCTGATTCGGGCGACGCGAGAGTGGGGCGGCCCCGACGAACAGGGACGTGCCTACGGCCTTCTAGATGGCGGTCGCGGTCTCTTTGCCGCGATCATTGCAGTGAGCGCCGTGGGCTTGTTTCAGTTCTTGCTTCCCGACGACCCAGCGAGCGCCACCGCAGACGCGCGGGCGAATGCGCTTCAGAACGTCATCCTCGTCTACACCGCCACCACCGCAGGTGCAGGCTTGTTCTGCTGGTTGTTCGTGCCCGACCGAGAATCGAGAGCTGGAATCCGGCAGTCGGTTCTTCGCAACCTGCGCAGCGTGGTTCGCCTCCGCTCGGTGTGGCTCCAAGCCCTCATCGTCGTCTGCGCGTACGTTGGCTACAAGGGCATCGACAACTACTCGCTCTTCGCCGTGCAAGCCTACGGAATGAACGAAGTTGACGGTGCGAAGGTGACTGCGATCAGCGCATGGGTGAGACCGGTCGCGGCGATTGGAGCCGGATTGCTCGCGGATCGGCTTAGCGCTTCGCGCGTATCTGCGCTCTGCTTCGCCATGATGTTGGCGTCGTACCTGTGGTTCGGCCTGACCGACCCCGTACCGTCGATGCGCTGGGTTCTCTATGCCAATGTGTTGGTGAGTTGCGCCGCGGCGTTTGGCCTGAGAGGCGTCTATTTCGCGCTTTTCGAGGAAGGCTCTGTACCGATCGAAACGACCGGAAGCGCTGTCGGTTTGGTGTCACTGATTGGGTACACCCCCGACGTGTTCGTGGCGCTCGCGGGTGGTTGGTTGCTCGACCGATCCCCAGGGGTCGCTGGGCATCAACACTTCTTTCTGTTCCTCGGCGCGTTCGCCGCGATCGGCCTCGTGGCTAGCGTTCGGTTCCGCCGCGCTCAGGCTTTCTCGTCGTGACGCGCTTCGCGGAGTCGTGATTCGGCTTCCCGTCGCTGTCGTTCGGATTCGTCGTGGAGCTGCATCGCGCCCTTGAGGTTCTCGATGAGCTCTGCTTGGTCACGCAGGCTCCGGTTGAGGTGATTGGTGACGACGTCGACGCTCACGACCGCAATGCCACAGAACACCGCGAAGATCGCGGCGACACGGATCCAGTTCGTGAACCCAGCGGGGTCGTAGAAGGTTGTCGTCTCGACCGTCACTAGGCCCACCGACAGCACGGCGCCTACGGCGAGGAAGGTGAGCAAATTCGCGATGAGGACGATCAGTGTGACGCGGCGCCTGAACAGCACGGAGGCAAGAACGCTCTGGCAAGCCAAGATCAAGACGGGGGCGGCGAGGTAGCCCGCCATCAGCAAGGTGAAGACCCCGACGACATAGAGCAGGGTGAGGAACCCAAGCGCACGGATTCGGTAGGGCAGAGTCTTTGCGAAGAACAAGATGACGAATCCGGCGTACAGGGCGATCGCTCCACCGGCGATCCTCCAGGCCTCCAGGTCGACGGCATCCATCAAAGTCCGCACGAACGCGACGCCGCCCACCACGACCGCCACCAGGAGGGAGGACTGCAGGACCTGCTCGCGAACGCTCTTGGCTTCGCCGACGAGGTCTCTTTCCGGTGAGGTAGCGTTCGTGGCCACGAGCGGGGATGGTAACGTACCCAATGGCCGCATGCAGCTCCAGGCTGCGCGGGAGCCGGTGGCATCGATCGCGCCGCCATCGTACATTCGGATGCAGTTTTGGCGTTCCAGGTCCCATTACTATGAAATCGATGCGCCCGATCGTGGCTTTCCGCGCCATTCGTGAACTATTCGCGAACCCTGACGAGACGCAGTACGTGTTCGAGATCATCGAGGCGCTGCAGGGTCCGGCGCTGGTCCGGATTCGCGCGCGTCTTCAGAAGACCAAACAGGGCCGCGAGCTCCTCGCCGAGCAGCCCGATCTCGTTCCGCTACTGAAGGACAGAGACCGGCTTCGCGCGCTCCCAGAGGGCAGCCTCGGGCAGGCGTATCTCGCCTTCGTCGAGCGCGAAGGAATCTCGGCAGACGGTTTGGTTAGCGCATCTGACGTCAGCCGCCGCGGGAACGAAACGGCCGAGGTTCGGTGGATTCGCGACTGGCTGCGCGACACCCATGACCTCTGGCACTCGGTGCTTGGATACGAGGGCGACCTGGTCGGTGAGGCCGCGCTGCTGGCGTTCACTCATCACGAGACCCGCAACATCGGCGTGGGCATGATTGCCACGGCGGCCTGGTTCAAGCTTGGTCGCGTGACCGATTCGAACGTGCACGCTCGTCGCGCGATTTTCGGCGGGCGCCAGCGCGCCAAACAAACTTCATGGTTCGTTGGCCTGCCCTGGCATCAATGGTTGTCGCGGCCGGTCGAGGAGATCCGTCGCGAGATAGGCGTCGACCGCCTCGCCCAGTATCAACCGGTGCGCTCCCACGAAGTCGAC
>CAYZDM010000170.1:0-6456 GCA_964476875.1 uncultured Sandaracinaceae bacterium
CCCGTATGCGAAAGCCCAGGCTGGTCGAAGAGCACGAGGCGGCAGGTAAGCGCGTCGTCGTAGATGGTCAGCACATCTTCGTCCGCGAGGAAGGCGAGGGTGAACCGGTGCTCTTGCTCCACGGCGTGCCGTCGAGTTCGTTCTTGTTCAGGAAGATGCTCCCAGAGCTTGCCGAACGGGGGCTCCGCGCGGTGAGTTTCGACTTTCCCGGCGTAGGGCTGAGCGACAAGCCCAAGGAGATCGACTACGACTGGCACGCGCTGTCAAAGTGGGTTGGTGGAGTCGTCGACGCGTTGGCTCTCCCGCCGGTGCATTTGGTGCTGCACGACATCGCGGGACCGATCGGCGCGGAGTGGGCCATCCACAACCCGGTGAAGGTTCGTTCGATCACCGTCACCAATACCCTGTTGGACGTCGCGCACTTCACGCCGCCGTTCCCAATGTGGACGTTCCGAGTTCCTTTGCTCAGGCATGTCGCCTTCTCGACGATGAACACGCCCACGATGCTGGCGCTCTTTCGGCAGACGGGGGTCAAGAATCCGGAAGCGATCAATGAGGACATAATCGCGAGCTACCTCTATCTGCTCAAGAACAACGGTGGCCACCACAGTTTCCTCGAGATCATGGACGGCTTTGATCTCAGCGAAGAGCATCGAGATTGGCTGCGCGACGGGTTGCTCGCGATAGACAAGCCCATGCAGTTGGTCTGGGGTGAGCAGGAGATTGCAATTCCGCGAGCGCAGCTCGACTACATCAAGCAGGTGTTCCCACTGCGAGCCGAGCACATGGTCGACGCGCGGCACTTCCTTCAGGAGGAGCATCCCGCGGTCATCGCAGCGCATATCGCTACGTTTGCCGAGGACATTGCTCGGCAACCAAAACGCGCTACAAACGCGCCGCGCTAGTCCCGTCGTCCCCGAGGCGATCTCGCCGGGGCGACCGCAAGCAACCAGCACCGAGAAGAGGAGCCCACATGGCTGTCGAACGCACCCTTAGCATCATCAAGCCCGACGCCGTCGAGCAGAACAACATCGGGAACATCCTCGCCATGATTCAAGGCACGGGTCTCAAGGTTCTCGGAACGCGCATGCTGCATCTGAGCCGGGCGCAAGCCGAGGGCTTCTACGAAGTGCACAAGGAGCGCCCATTCTTTGGAGAGCTCGTCGAGTTCATGACTCGCGGTCCTGTGGTCGTCACTGCACTCGAGGGTGAGGACGCCGTGACGCGCTACCGCACCCTCATGGGATCGACCAACCCGGCTGAAGCGGACGAGGGCACGATTCGCAAGGCGTACGGCACCGACATCGGCGAGAACGCTTGCCACGGCTCGGACAGCGTCGAGAACGGCAAGATCGAAGTCGGGTACTTCTTCCCCGAGTACCTACTCAAGTAGCCATGAGCGATGTGAGCGAAAGCCAGTTGCGCCCCCTAATCGAACAGGCCTTCGAGGACCGTTCGAAGCTCGAAGACCCACAGTACCGTAGTGCCGTCGAAGAGACGATCGAGCTCCTCGACAAGGGCAAGGTGCGCGTGGCAACCCGCGGCGAGGACGGTGAGTGGACCGTTCACGCATGGACCAAGCAGGCGATTCTTCTGTACTTCGGCATCCGTAGAATGGAGCGCGTCGAGGTGGGCGCGTACGAGTACTACGACAAGATTCCCCTCAAGAAGAACCTCGATGAGCAGGGCGTGCGAGTCGTGCCACCGGGTACGGTTCGCTACGGCGCGCATTTGGAGCGCGGGGCGATATTGATGCCCGGCTACGTCAACATCGGTGCGTATGTTGGTGCGGGGTCGATGGTCGACACTTGGGCCACCGTCGGTTCCTGCGCACAGGTTGGCAGGGGCGTTCACCTCTCGGGGGGTGTTGGGCTCGGCGGGGTGCTCGAGCCGCCAGGAGCAAAGCCGGTCATCATCGAGGATGGCGCCTTCCTCGGGTCCCGTTCGATCGTGGTCGAAGGTTCGCGCATCGGTGAGGAAGCGGTGCTCGGCGCGAACGTAGTCATCACGTCCAGCACCAAAATCATCGACGTGACGGGGGAGACGCCTGTGGAAATGCAGGGCTACGTTCCACCCCGCTCAGTGGTCATCCCCGGCACGCGAACCAAGAAATTCCCCGCGGGCGAGTACCAGATTCCAGTCGCGCTCATCATCGGGCAGCGGAAGGCGAGCACCGAGAAGAAGGTGACGCTCAACAACGCGCTCCGAGACTTCGGCGTTTCGGTCTAGCGGCAGCGTAGGCCGCGAGGGTTTCGGCCCGATTGCGGCCCCGCCCTCCAACAGCGACGGCTGGGCACCTATTTTTGACCATCGGGAACCCGGCGGTGCTTCGGACGGGTAGGTAGTCGTCCACTAGGCGCAATCGCGTATTGAAGTTGCGGGCCCATCCGTGTTTAGATGCCCAATGCGCAACATGCTTCTACTCTTCGTCCTGGGCTTCTTGATTTGTGGCGACTCGTTCACGAGCCCTGCGGGAGCCGAAGCGACCCATCAGCTGCGAATCGCGACACTGGCTCCCCGGCAGTCCCCGCTAGGCGATATCTATCAGACGTTCAAGGTTGGCATGAAGAAGGCCACCAACGGCCAAGTCAAGGTTAAGATGTACTACGGGGGGATCGCCGGCGACGAGATCTCCGTCGTTCGGAAGATGCGCGTTGGGCAGTTGGACGGGGCGTTGATCACCTCGACCGGCCTTTCCGCCCTGGTCAGGCAGGTGCTCGTGATGGAGGCGCCCGGGCTCATCCGTAGCTATCCAGAACTCGACGCCGTCCGCGAAGACCTCGCACCGCAGTTCGAGGCGCTGTTCGACAAGGCCGGCTACAAGCTCGTGGCCTGGGGTGATGCGGGCAAGACGCGAATCTTCTCCACGCAGAAGATCTTCGGCCCCTCCGATTTGCAGAAGGTGAGGCCCTGGGTTTGGCGCCACTCGGCGACAATGCGAGCGTTCATCACAGCGTGCGGAGCCAACGGCGTGCTTCTGAATCTGCCCGAGGTGTACTCCGGGTTGCAGACCGGCATCATCGACACGGTGATTGCGTCCTCTGTCGGCGTACTGGCGTTCCAGTGGCACACGAAGCTCAAGACGATGGCGAAGCAAGCGGGTGGAATCGTCACCGGCGCCTTCGTCATCAGGAAGGATCACTTGGCGACGCTGCCCCAGGAAGCGCTCGACTATCTGGAGGAGGTGTCTGGCGAGACCGAAGATCGGCTGCGCGTGGAAGGCCGCACGATCGACGATGAGGCCGCCGTCACCCTGTCGAAGCGACTCAAGGTCGTCAACCTATTCCGAGCCCAGCGACAGTGGGAAGAGGTACAGTTCACAGCCCGCGAATCGCTCGTCGGACGCATGTATTCGAGGGCGCTCTTGAACCGCGTCCAAGAGATCCTGCACAAGTAGCCTGTACATGCCTGGCACTGCCCCACGAGGTTGGGGTACTAGTAGCCGCCGCCGCGTTGGAAACGTTTCCACGCCGCGCAGGGTGTACCGTAGCGCCTATCGATGTACTGGAGGCCCCACGCGATTTGTGGCCATGGGTTCTTGCGGTAGTTGACGCCGTAGGCCTTGCCCCAGTCGGACATCTTGTTGCACGGGTAGGATTGCGGGATGCCACAGGCTCCGGTGCGCTTGTTCCGAGCGCGATGGTTCCAATGGCTTTCCGCCTGCCACAATTTCTCGAGGCACTGGAACTGAGCGCCACCGTTCCACTTCGGGTACTCGGTGCGGAACAGGTGGCGCGCGATGTCCTTGTTCTGTTCGGTCGTGTTGTCGGCCGCCTGCGGCGTCGGTTTGGAATCGGGGACGCTCTTCGCGCATCCGGCGACGGCGAGCATCACAGCGAGCGTGGTAAGTGTTCGCATCTGTCCTGCTACTGCACGAGAACGGCGTCACATGGGAACACGGCTTCGAGTTCCGCGTATCCGCCGCGCCATTCCTGACATGCCGAGCCGTCGCCCATGCTCACGCCGCCATCGCCGAACACGGGGAGGCAACGTCCGTTTGGAGTGCACTCGGCGGAGCTGCCGCATTGTCCAGCCGCGTCTGTACACGCGCCGCCGTTGCAGTACGTCCCGGTCGCACATTCTGTGTCGCTGAGGAAGGACTCGCCGCATCCCTGCGGGGCGCCGAGCACCGAAACGATAAGCATCCGACTCATCACACAACCCCCAGGCACAGACTATCAGTCGAACGAAACCGGACAACTTAGGGGTTAGTTGTGGGATGGCGGTTACGTCGTGCTCACCTCACTGCGCCAGCGGAGGGTTATCCCTCGCCCACTCGTACGCCATGTAGGCGGAGAGCAGGTGGCAGACCCAGCCGAGGAGGCCCCCGGTCCCGATCCAGAGCCCCGGAGTGATGACCAGCCAGACGATTCCGCGTAGGAATTTTCCGTTGTAGAACTGGCCCAGGCCGGGGATGACAAAAGACAGGACTGCAGCGGCTCCGGGACGATCCATGCGTTCAAGTTGTGTCGGCGCCCTGGCTTGTCAACCGCGACTCTTAACCCCTCGGTCGGTCCCCCCGTCAGCGTGCCTAGCGTGGTGCGGCTGAAACTGAGCGGCTGGTGCATCGAATCGAACGGGAGGCCGAGGGTTGCGATGTTGGTGGCCTTCGGCATCTCGTTCGGTCCGAGCCCGAAAAGGATCTCGAACGTCTGGTCTCGAACCGGGTCGTCGACGATGCCTGTCGGATCGAACCAAGTGCGAAGGGCGACTATCTCTGCGCTCGTGCAGACGTCGATTCCAAGAAGCGGAAGGGTCGTGTACCGATCGGTTTCACGAATGCTGGCCAACTCCGATACGAAATCTTCTTCCGCCGAGGGGGTGCCCCCCATCAAACCATCGAGAAAGACCATGCCGGCGATCTGATCGAAGCCTCGCTTGTCATCGGACTCGAAGCGGCACGCCGCGTACAATTCCGCGACCGTGACTCCGAATGAGTGACCCGCGAGGAAGACGTGACCCTTCTGCTGTGCCGCGGGGATCAAGTCCAAGACGGCACGAAGATCTTCGATGTGCGTTTCGAGGCCCCACTCGCTCATGAAGGAAGCGTCTTGTTGCGGGACGTACCCGGCGAACCGTTGGCCGTCGACTTCGCCATCGCCGAAGTAGTAGTTCTACGCGATCTCGGCGTCACCGGCGCTCTCCGCGTCGTTCATACCTGCCAGGTCCTCCATGCCGTTCGAGCGGCGATCGATCGCCCACACCTCGACAGGGAAACCATCCTCGGTGCAGCGTCGCACCACCGAACGGGCAATTCCGTCGAAACTCGGTCCGCCACCGAGGAACCCAGGCATAGCGATGATGATCGCTATCGGAGCGGGCGCGGGATCAGCTGCGACCGCGTATCGAACGACACGGAGAGCGCCTGTGCCACCGCAGCCGCAGCCAAGAGTGGCAAGAATCGCCAACAGAGAAATCCAAGGCACGGCGACTTCACATATCAAATCGCGCGTTTCCGCGGCCCTTGACCAGCGCGATTGCGCGGCAGTCGTAACTCTGGCACCGCTAAGGGTCGTGAAGCTTTCACCTGATGCATTGGCCGCTCCATCGAACCCCATCGCGCGGCTGCCGGCCGAGTGGGAGGAGTGCGTCCGCGGGTGGGGTGAACCCGCCTACCGAGGGAAGCAGATCTTCGATTGGATACACCGCCGGGGTGTCCTCGACCCCGATGAGATGAGCAACATCCCCAAGGTCCTGCGCGTGCGCATGAAAGAGGAGGGGGTCGGGTGGCCCATTGAGGTCGTTTCCGCTCACGAGTCGGCCGACCGCACCAAGAAGCTCCTGGTGGGCATGCCTGATGGCGAGCGGGTCGAGACTGTGCTGATCCCCCAGCTGGCTGACCCGCGCATCGTGACCCAGTGCATCTCGAGCCAGGTTGGGTGCGCGATGGGTTACGTGTTTTGCGCATCAGGAGTCGCGGGCCTGAAGCGCCAGATGACCGATGCCGAGATCGTCGCGCAGGTGCTTCTCGGTCGACGCGAACTGGATCCAGATCAGCGCATTCGCAATGTGGTCTTCATGGGTATGGGCGAGCCTCTCCACAACTACGACGCCGTGGCGCGTTCGCTCGTGCTGCTAACGCATCCCGATGGCATCGACCTTTCCAAGCGGCGAGTGACGGTATCGACCAGCGGTCTCGTCACGCAGATCGATCGGCTGGGCAAGGACTTCGATGGCCAGGTGCAGCTCGCGATCTCCCTTCATGCGGTGCGCGACGAAGACCGAAGCAAGATCATGCCTGTGAACCGAAAGCACGGGCTCGCCGATCTGACCGACGCCCTGCGACGCTATCCGATGCCGAAGCGGCAACGCTTCACTATCGAGTACACGCTCATCAAGGGCGTGAACGACTCTGTCAAAGACGCGAACGGGATGGTCGAACTCCTCCGGGGCATCCCCGTGAAGGTCAATCTCATTCCGATGAATCCGATTTCCGCGTCGGAGCTGCAGGCCCCG
>CAYZDM010000171.1:0-6449 GCA_964476875.1 uncultured Sandaracinaceae bacterium
ACCGGAAAGCCCGGCCTTCTTGTAGACGGCCCTAGCCTGTTGCCGGGCGGTCGCATCGCTGACGGATCTGACTCCAGCGATCTCCTTGTGACTGAGACCCTTGAGAAGGAGCAACGCGGTCTCCTTCTCCGCGGGGGACAGCGCCCAGCGATCGAACTGCCGGTCGAGGGCCTCCCCGAGCCCGCTCATCAGCTCACGCACCTCGGTTCGCCAGCGATTCGCCTCCGCCTGGCTGGCAACCAAGCGTTGTCTCAGATCGAGGACGTCTCGCCGCGCGGCTCGAGCACGCCGAAGTGTAAGAACGAGTCTGCGAACGATGAAGATGGAACCGAACAGACCAACCAGGAAGACGCCCGCCTCGGATACGACGTGTGAAGCCGTGGCGCCCTCGCTGAGGTCGGACCAGATATCGAGGGCTGCGAACACGGTCACAGCGAGGAACGCGGCGAGGATTCCCGCGAGCAGCCGTCCCTCAGACGCAGCGTCGGAATCTCTCAAGCCCTCGTTTCGTCTGAACCCGGGACTCATGGGGATTCAAACTAGCCGACCGCCTTTCCCCAGCAAGCCGCGGGTCGAGAGGGGAGTTTTCTGTCACTCATATGTCGAATGCAGGGTGCCAAACCCCCTGGAAACCCCAGCGTATGACATCTGAACGATAGCGGAAGGCGGTCGCCATGAACATGCTGGCCCTGGAGGTAGTTCTCATGGATCAACTGTGGTTTCATCCGAAAGTGGTTCACATGCCGATGGCACTCGCGGTCTTGATGCCACTCCTTACCGGCGGGGTTGCTTTCGCGTGGTGGCGAGGTTGGTTTGATCGCCGCGTCTGGGTCATCGTGCTCTTTCTTCAGGGGGCGTTGGCGGGATCAGCGTTGATCGCGATGAACACGGGGGAAGCCGAAGAGGAGCGGGTCGAGGCGGTGGTCGCCGAACGGCACATCGAATCCCACGAAGAGGCCGCCGAGCTGTTCACCTGGGCGAGCGCGGTCGTGCTCGGATTGATGCTACTACCCATATTGCTCCCCGAAAGTCGCGCCCGCGCGGTCATTGTCGCTGGGGCCGTCATAGGGACGCTATTCGTCTTCGGCTTCGGCCTTAGGGCGGGCGAGGCCGGTGGACGCCTGGTCTACCAACACGGTGCGGCCCAGAGTCACGTATCATCCGGCGATGCGTTGCCGGTAGCCGGTGTTAAGCCTAGAAGCCCAAGTGCAGACAGCGACAGCGACCATTGAGGATCGCTGAAAGCTCATGCTGGCCGGACGCCGTTCAAATCGTCCGAGTTAGGGTTCCACGATGATTCGCCTTTGTGTAACAGTGCTGATGTTCGCTCTGCTGTCCTCGACGGCGCGTGCCGAAGGTTGGCAGGGGTCGGTAGCAGGAGGCGCTGACTTCGCCTTCGTTCCTGAGGCGACGGGTTTTGGCTTCGTGCTGTTCGAGGCCGTGGGCACCGACAAGGTCGGTAAGGGCGACGTTCGTCTTCTCTACAACACCGACACGATCCACTTGGCGATCGAACGCGTTCCAATGGGCAAGAACTTCGAGTTCAGCGTCGCGCTTCGAGGGGAGCTCATCTTCGCCGGTCTGCTTCATCAATACTATCAGCAGGGTCTTCGCCGCCCAGGACTCGGCTTCAACGCAAGCTATCTGGTCCTGTTGCCTAAGATCCAATGGCACTTCGCCCCCGACCATACCCTCGAAGTCGACACCAATGTCCGCCGCTGGTTCTTCGGCGACAAGAACACCGACCCAGCCTACCTGCTTCCTGCAAACACATGGGTGTTCGAGCCGCGGCTCGGGTACATCTTCTGGAACATCGACTCCCCGGCAGAGGAGTATCGAGCATCGAAACTATTCCCACGAATCAACGGCGTCGCGGCGGGAGCTTCCGTGGGTGTCGACGTTCGCTCTGATGTGCGCGACTGGGGTTTCGTAGGAGACGGACGCAACGATCCACGCAAAGCCATCTACACGCTGAATCAGTGGTTGCGCGCGGGCTGGAAAACAGGCGAGCGCTTCCGTCTCGAACTTCAGGAGACGGCCAATTGGGGCTGGAACCAAGACGACCTTACGCGAATGCGCGTGGGCGGAATGAACCCCTATGTTCTGGTCGTCCCCGGTCTGCCGTGGTCGGCCAATATTTCGGAGCGACTCGCGATCGCGCAACTGAGCGGGCACATCCGACCCAAGATCGGCAAGCCACAAGAACTTGGTCTCCTGGTCTCGGGCGGCACCGTCAACGACCCGCGTCGACAGGGGCAGCTCAGCGACTTCGGCGGGCTCGGAGGGCTCGCCTTGTTCACCGATCTGCGTTGGGGTCGGTGGCAGGTCTACGCGCGGATGGGATGGGCGTTCCCTAGCCAGTGGCTCGACAGCAACCCGCACTTCTCGGGCTTCGCCGGCCTGGGCGTCGACGTATTCTAACGCGACGCCCGCTGGCCCACCGACGACTCTGATTGGGCATCACTGAAACGTGACGACGAGCAGTTTGATCTCGACCTCGTCTTCGAGGCTGATCTTCGCGGCGATGCTATCGGTGCCAATGCCAAAGTCATTGCGATCGATGGTGAGCTTGGCCTTGTAGGTGGTCGTGTCCATCCCCGCGCCGTTTTTCCCCTTGGCGACCTTGAACGGAATGCTGACCAGCTTCGTCTTGCCATGCATCGTGAGGTTGCCCTTGACGATTAGTTGGCTCCCCTTTTGCTTCACGCCTATCGAGGCAAACCGGATCTTCGCGTACTTGGCCGCATCAAAGAAGTCCGGGCTCTTCAAGTGCGTGTCGCGCTTGGCATTCTGAGTATTGAGCGAGTCGACGTCGATGTTGGCTTCGATCTTCACGGTCTCCGGTTTGCTCGGATCGCCTTCGATATCGACCGAGTACGAACCGAACTCCCCGTCCACGTCGAAGATCAACGTGGCGGCGGTGAAGCTCATCTTACTGTGGACGCGATCGAGCTTGAGCGGAGCAAATGCCGCGAATGCCGTGGAACCAACTAGCCAAGCGCCGAGCGCCGCGCCGAGCAGGCCGAGCCCCTGGTGCCGCGTGAATTGTTTCTTCTGGTACATGGCCATCGGTACGCACCACTCGCCCAGATGTTTCGCTTCCGATCGAGCCTCGGAGCCGCCATTCGCCGTAACATCTGAGTTTGCCCACGTATATCCGGGCGATGACTGACTCCCCAAGCAAGAAACCCCGTAAGTGGGTTCGCATCTCTCATCGTGCCTCGGGCACGCCACTCGCCGAAGGCCCGCTTGGTTGGAACATCATGCCGTTCGAAGGCAACTTTTACATCCGACGGAAGTTCCTGCGAACCGATGGGTTCAAGGTGAACTTCCTCCCCGGCCTTTGTATTTACAAGTTCTTCTACGTGTGGATGGATTTGTTGCTCGCCACCGGCGAGCGCATTCACAATATCGGCTGGATGTACTGGCTTCCGAACCCACTCTTCCCGTTCATCTGGTTCCGAGTCGGCGTCCCGAAGCATCATCCCGACCTCCATGTGGAGTACTCGTTTGGACCGTCGGCCTGATCTACTCGCCGAAGAACGAGATGATGATGAGTTCGTCGGCCCGTCACTACATCCCTAGGGGACCAGGGTGCTGAGCATGAAGGCTCCGACGGCCATGAACAGCCCCGAGATCAGGACCTTCATCTTGTCCGGGTCCACCCGAGACTGAAGTCTTGGACCAAGCTGGCCTCCAACGAGCACGCCCGGCACCGTAAAGATCGCCACGTTCATCATCTCATCGAGCGTCTCTGTGCCACCCTCCTCCATGAAGCCAAAGACGTGCCCCACTGAGGCGACAAAGACAGTGACCACCACCACGAAGATCGAGGTCCCAACGGCGACCGGAGATGGCACCTTGCAACGTGCGACCAGATGGTACTCCTGGAGCTCGGCAAGGCCGACCGAAATCATGCCGAGAAACGCGCCCCCAACAGCCGCGAACGTTCGCCCGAGGGCCTTGTTGCACACCGTGTAGCGGTATGTGTTGCCAGCACGGTCGGTGAGCTCTGAAGCGAAACCCTCTTCGGCCTCAATTTTTATGAGGTCGTCCATTGCTTGCTTGCGATCTTCGCGCCACGAAAGAAATAGCTGCAGGCCGATGAATATCAGCCCTACGGCGAAGATGCTCTTGAGCACGATTCCGGGAAACAAGTCTGCAGTCAGCACGCCGACGATCGCGCCAGGGATCGAAAATAGCAGCAGCTGGGTACCGAGCCGGTAGTCCACAAGCTGGGCCCTGACATAGGCGATCAACCCGGAAGAGAATCCGAAGAACTCGGTGATGAGGGCCGTGCCAATCGCCGCCGTTGGCTCGAGCTTCAGCCACAACAGGAATATCGGCGAGAAGAACACGGCACCCCCGATTCCGCTGGCCATCGCGAGCGTCGCCACGCCGATCGAGATAGGAAAAAGGTACCAGTATTCCGCCGACATCTATTCGCTCGGGACCGGGGCCCAGGTGCGGTTCAGGTTCATGTACCCACGTACGCTCAGTCGACCGAATTGATACGGGCGACCTTCGCGTTCGTGCTCAGGTCAGGGAGAACCATAGCCGCCGTCGTCGCCCCACATCACTCCAACGCCGAGGCCAACCACCGGACCGCTGATTCCGACGCCTTGAACGGTGACGGGGATGATGACGTGGCCGACTCGCGCATCGAGACCCACCCAGAACTCTCCGCGAAGATGCCAATAGAGAAGTCCACGAAGGTAGGCGCTGAGCACAAAGTCGTCCCGCGGACCCACCCGAGCCCAACCCATGTCCATCATTGCGCCGGCACCGAACCAGCTATCGGCGTCGCCATTGCCCCAGAGCGCGCCCAGCGCGCCACCCGCGGTTCGCATCTTGGCTTCCTCGGCGCTCGGCAAGGTGCGGCTCCCGAATCGAGCGAAGCCCTCGCCGGCGAGATGTAAACACTTGTCGGTCGGTCGCCACACGACGCCCAAACGAAACCCCATCAGCGCCGCATCCGCGTTGGGGTAGATCCGCGTGCTCGAGAAGAGGTCGACCATCAGATCCGGATACGAGCTGTCGGGGAGCGCATCCGCGGAGGCCGTGGGTGCAAGGGCCAAGAGCGTCAGCGCGAGGCCCCAGGCAAGGGGTTGGGGCGACCATTGCCGGTAGTGGACGATCATGACTCTCCGGAGGGGTAATACCTCACCCATAGGGTCGGCGCGGGCAAATGAAGCCCAAGTCCGAATATTCTCAGCTTAATTTCGACTTTCAGCGGATCCAGCTTTCCAGTGATCGCCGCGAAGGCCTCGAGCGGCAACTCGCTCAGAAGCTCGAGAAATCAGAATACATCCCTTACGTCGCGCGCTCTGCGGACCAGGTCGACGGCTATGCCTTGTTCGACCCAAGCGTTTCCGCAAGCAGTTCGTCGGCAAGGAAGCCGAGAGTGGCTTCAGACCGGGACACGACATCCATGTCATCTCCGGGGCGACGCTCTCCGCAAGGGCGATGGCCAAAGCGGTGAAGCGCGCGACGTTGTTGCCGCACATCGCAGCCCCCTGGCTAGTCGCGCATGGCTGCGCCGGCGCGCTGGCTGCCTATGCGGTCTCGGGCGTGCTGATACTGCTCAGCTACTTCGTGATGAGCGTCGTGCCCCTCTCAGAAATGTGGCGCCGCTAAGCGCTCGCGCCCTTCCCCCACTTCTTCTCTACGAACCACGCCGCTAGGGCGAATGCCAGGTACGAAGACAGCGCCATGGCCGCGAACTGGCTCGCCTCCTCTGGGAGAGGCATCACCAAATTGCTCATCTGTATCGCCAACATGATCAGCCCAAAAATCCAAACCGCGGTCTTGTTGCTCGCGTGCTTGGCGTAGATGGCTATGCCGATGAACAACACGGCAGCCTCAGTCACGAACGCGATCACCGGACGGTCCCACAGACCGAAGCCAACCTTGTGCACGTCTCCCCAAAGCGGCAGGTCTGCCACATGCACGGGAAGGTCGAGAAGCCAATGTGAGAACACGCAGAGGCCGACGACGACGCCGCCTCGCCGACGCCAAATGAAGCTGGCTAGCCAACCGAGCAGAAGCGCCCACACGAGCGACGCAACGAGGCTGTGCGTTTACGGCATGTAGTAGAGATCGAGCGGGCTCGATGCGGTGAATCCGGGTGTGATCCTCGCCTTCTCGACGCCGGCCATGATCAGGATCGACCAGAGCACGTCGACGAACTGAACGGCCAAGAAGAGCACCCAAAGGGGTACCCCACCCGACGCGCGGCGAAGCCCGAAACTGGGTCCATAGTGTCCGACAAACATTGGGCGGACGTTACCACGGGCGACGTGCTAAGAAATGCTCGTGAGCGAAGAGGTAAAGTCAGGGAAGCGTGTCGTCGCGGTCTTGCTTGGGCTGGTCCTCGCGGCCGGCCTCGTGGCCTGGCTGGGCGCAACACAGCTCGAGAAGTACAATCGCGAGCGCGCCGCTCAACAGGG
>CAYZDM010000172.1:0-6443 GCA_964476875.1 uncultured Sandaracinaceae bacterium
CCCTCACGATCGCGAACCTCGCGAACCGTGGCCGAAATACCGATCTCACGTCACCGCGAGGCGCTAGCGTCGACTGAGCCGGAAGATGTTCACCCCGTTAGCGGCATCGACGACGACCCGGTCTAGATTGTACTCGGGAAAGGTGTCCACGAAGGCAGTCGTCGAGAGTCTTCGGATGCGGGCAAGTTCGTCCCGGCCGTCGAGTCGTTGGTAAACGTAGTTGAGAACGTTCCGCTCGGGAAACCCCAACGATGAGACATACACGGGACACTCCCGATCGAACTGCCGCACCATGGCTGTCGCGAGGTGTTTGAACTGGCCCTCGCGCGCCACGATGCCAAACACTAGGTGGTAAGAGACGTCGTCACGCTTTCCGAGGACGTCTTGGTAGTAATAGTCGAGCGGATAGAGCATCGTTGCCTCGCTACCCCAGAAGCACGCATTGGGCTGTAGCTCCGCCAAGATGGTATCGGCATAGCGCTGAACCCGATCGTAGTTGCGCTTGTCAGGATTGAAGAAGTAGTCGAGCGGATCCCAGAATGCCGTTGCCTGGGTGTACTGTGGAAGCCTCGACAACGTTCGCGTGGCTGGTTCATTCTGAGCGATCCAGTCGGGGACGTTGGCGTACAACACCGGAATGAGGAACAACGTCGGCGCCATGGCGTAGGCGATTCGCCTGCTCGCGACTCCGTGACGAACCGCGCAGTCAACGCCCACGGTGATCAGGACCCCCGTCAGAACGTACGCAGGGAGAGAAAATGCGTACATGTCCCAGACCAAGTAATTCGACGACCAGATGATCTGGCCCATCAGCGCCGCGGAGAGAAATGCGAGCGTCGTTCTGTGTCGTCCTTCCCGCATCCATGCGAACCACCCCAAGACTGCGAAGAGGAGCCAAGGGAACGGGAAGTTGTAGACAAAGAACCCAACGTAGAAGCCCCACCAGAACAGGCGCTCCGAGAAAGAAAGCCCGGCGGGAAACATGTATTGCTTGAAGTCACCGCCGCTTGCCCGGTCGAGCATGACCTGGACGATTGTTAGCGTATCCACATCCGGGTTGGCCTGGCGGTGTTCGGCAAACTCGCTGACAAACACCCAAAGATAAACTTGGAATCCGAAAAAGAAGCAGAGCAGGAGCGCACCGAATGGCCTCGCGCGCAGTAGCCGTGCTCGCTCCTGGGGGACGGCAAGGAGTCCCAAAAAGCCCAGAAGCAAGAGCCCCATTTGCGGATGGTTGGCGCAGGCTAGCCCGAAGAGAAACGTTGCCGCGCAGAGGTTTCTGAAATCGCGCTCTTGCTCGTAGCGAAGCACGAAGAGCACCACGAGCGCCAAGAGCGCCGTGCTGAGCGTGTACACCTCGAGCATGGTCGAGTGCCACCACAAGCTGTGGGACACCATGAGCGCGAGCGCTCCGAGCGCGGATGTCACGGGGTTTCGGGTGAGGCGAAGACCGATCCTGAAGACGACGAACACCGTGAGCGCACCGAGCAAGGCGCAAAGGATGTTCAGCGCGTGGTGTGGGTCGAGCCCGGACGGCGCGAGCCAGAGCCATGTGTGACCGACGAGGGTGAATAGGTTGTGATTGTTCACCCAAACGCTCAGCTCGAGGCCATGAGTGACCTTCGCGATCAGCGGCGCATCCACCCAGCCTGGCGTGGAGCTCACTGTGTACAGATAGAATGTGAGCGGCACCAGCCCGAACAGCCGGACGATCCAACGCCGACCCGGACCGAGTCGCCCGTAGGCCTCGGGACGCTTTTCACGCTCCGCTGGGGTCACGCGAGGCATACTAGTGCAACCGATGGAACCCGAGGACTCTAGATCGAAAATGCCCACGTTCGCCGCGTTCGCCGCGTTCGCGCTCGTAGTGTTCGGCGGTGTGCTTCTGTTTCTCGGTTGGGCAGGCTTTGGAATGTGGCCGTTCGAGCTCGTGGCGCTCGTGCCTCTTTGGCTTGCGTTGGAACAGCTGGCCGCTCGCTCGTGGAAAGCGGCGCTCAGCGCCGGTTGGCTCTACGGCACCGTAGCCATGGCCGGTGGCTATCACTGGATGCTCGAGTTCTCGGAGTTGTTCTCGGGCTTCGGCGTGCTGGCGAACGCTGCGATTTTTGCCGCGTTCTCGGCGCACCTTGGGCTTCAGTATGGGCTTCACGCGGTGCTCTACTTCGCGGCTCGCCGCCGGGGTTGGGGCGTCGCCACGTCTGCCCTGCCCTCGCTGATTGGAGTCGAGTGGCTGTTCCCCTCGCTGTTTCCCGCTTACCTTGCAAACGCGCTCATTGAGGTGCCGCTGCTGGTGCAGACCGCTGACCTCGGCGGACCGCTGCTCGTAAGTGCACTGGTTGGCTTGATCAATGTGCTTGCCTTCGAGACGATTCGCTGGTGGCGAAGCATGCGGGGTGCCCCGCGTGCGCTGTTCGCCGGCACCGCCGGCGTGATCTCGCTCACGCTCCTCTACGGGGCCGTTCGAATCACCCAAGTTGACGCCGAGGCTCTCCAGTCACCCTCCCTCGACGTCGGTCTCGTTCAAGTCAACATGGGGGTTTTTGAGAAGCATGAACAGATGCTCGAGGGGCACCGCCGGCACCTCGAACAGAGCCGCGAGCTCGAACGAGCTGGCCCACTCGACCTCTTGGTGTGGCCCGAGTCTGCGTACAATTACCCTAGATTCGGTCGCGAGTTGCCCATGGAAGCCAAGGCCGTTCGAGAGGACCTAGAGACCCCGGTCCTTTTCGGTGGGCTATCGGTGACCTACGAGGCAGGTCATCGTCAGCTCTACAACTCGGTGTACTTGGTGGACACCGAGGGCCGCATCGAGCAGCGTTACGACAAGACGCACCTCGCCATGTTCGGCGAGTACCTGCCATTGGCAAACACTTTTCCGGTGCTCCAAAGCCTCTCGCCCAATAGCGGGAGCTTCACGCCCGGAGACCACGTGAAGCCGCTGAGATTCGGGCCCTGGCAAATCTCGACCCCGGTTTGCTTCGAGGCGACTCTGCCCCGTCTCATCCGCCAAATGGTCGTGAGCGGAGAACCCCATCTGATAGTCAACCTCGCGAACGACGCGTGGTTTGGGGACACGCAAGAGCCGTGGATCCATTTACGGTTGTCGCAGTTTCGGGCGATCGAGCACCGTCGGTACTTGGTGCGCGCCACCAACAGCGGCGTCAGCGCGATCGTCGATCCCGTCGGCCGGGTGGTCGCGAGCACGGCAGTCGGCCGCCGAGAGAACCTGCGAGCGACGGTGCGCATGATGAGGGGGTGGACCCCGTACGGACGCCTGGGAGACTGGCCCGGCTGGCTGAGCGCGTTGGCGGTTGCGCTGATGCTGACACGCGCACCCGGGCGCTTGAAAACGCGACCGCATTGAGGCACTTTGCTCCGGTGGATGGGCGGCTAATCTACGGGTTTTTCGCGCTGGTGCTCTCGGCGGGTTGCACTTATTCGTCGGTTTGCGGCGAGGGGTTCGAGCAGCAAGGTGATGCGTGTGTTCCCGCGTGCGTCGACGAATGCGGCGCCCACGCGAAGTGCATGGTCACCGAGAACAGCGCTCAGTGCGAGTGTGTCGCGGGATACGCGGGGGACCCGTGCGCATGGTCCGGCGGGCTTCAGAACCCGGGCTTCACGAGCGACGAATCCTGGTCGAAAACGAACGGGGCCACGATACTACCGCTTGAAAGCGGACCTTCCGGTCCTGGAATCGCGGCTTTCTCGAGCATCGTGACCTGCAATGCAGGTGCCGTAGCCCAGGTAGTCGAGATGCCGAGCTAGGCGGACGCCGAGCCGTTTGTCATCGAGGTCACTTACCGGACGGAGCATGTCCTCGGCGTCGATGTCGGTTACAACCGAGCGTTCAGGACGCTTCGAAGCACGACGTCCGCCCCGTTGGGGTGGAACACGGACCGTTTCTGCCTTGGGGAAGCGGCCTACGGCGGACCCGTCAAGTTCCAAGTCGCGGTCTCGGAACGATTGCCGAAGTGTTTCTCGGCGCCGATTGGGACGATCGAGGTTAACCGTTTCGATATCCTGGTCGCGGATGAGGGCGAATGCCCTCGGCCGGGGTTGATGCTGAACGGCGAGGCGAACGTGGACGGCGGCGGTTGGCGGTTCTTTGCCGAAACGACCGGGGCCGGCGCCACCACTGCGGCGCTCGAACCCGACGTAGGTGAGTCTGGTTCTGATGGCGCCCGCCTCCACAAGCCCGGGGGTGGCGAGGACCTAGCTGCGATGGTCACCCAGCTTTCTGTAACGCTTGTAAGCTCGTTGGCCTCGCCTGCGTTGCGGTTCTGGTGGAAGGCAAGTGAGGACTGGCGGTACTACGTGGACCTTGGAACGTATCGGGGCATGCGTTCGGTCGTTCGCCCACTCGACACACTATCGAGCGGCGACGATCCGCAGACCTCCACGTATTGTCTGCCGCCTTGGACCCAGGGAAACGTCGCCGATCTTTCATTCACGCTGCGAGGTGGATTTTTTGAGGACGAAGCAGAGCTCGTCGTCGACCGAGTCGAGATCATTTCAGAGGAGCGATGCGGCGACTCGGCCGACGTCTTGGACCCGAGCTTTGATTCCGCCCCTCATCGATGGCCCGGCACGTTGGTAAGCATCGGGGAATCTGGAAGCGGGGTCAGGGTGATCAATGAACCTGCGCTCGCCCACCCGCCTGGCTCGGGCCTCCTAGAGGTCAGCTATGCCAGTACCGACTCTCGGCTCGAGGCCCAGACTTGGGTATGGGTGCCGCCAAGTGAAGAGAATCGGGGTCCTCAGTTGGTCTTCTACTCGAACGTACCGGCGGACCCTGGAGCGTCAGTGTTCTGGGCGTTCGGGTCAGCAGGTGCGATTCAGGATCTAGTCTGCGTCGACGAATTTTGTCCATCGGTTCCGCTCACCGCGGAGCTGCCGACCGGCCTCGGCTGGCGGCGCAACGCTCTTTGCTTGCCCCCGGAGTGGACCGACCGATGGTACCGATTCCGAGTCGCGATTCGTCCATCGAACGGTCCGTACGAGGCGTTTGATCCGCCGAGAACCGTCCTCCTCGACGACTTCGAAGTCACGACCGACGAAAGCTGTCCCACCGACTAGACGCAGCGCTCCACGCCTGAGGCTCCAGTAGGAGCTCAGTTGAGGCTGAAGACGTTGTCGATGGTCGTGCAAGAAGAGCGCGTCGGTGTCAGTTTCGGCACTGGCCCTCTTCGAGGTGGGCTTCCTTGCGGTAGAACTCATGCTCAATCGTGGCGAGCGGGATTCCGAACCAGCTGGCGGAGAGCCCACCCTTGACGATGTTTGCGATTGAAGTCGTCGAGCATATCCCGCGGATGGCATCGCCCTCGAAGGAGCCGCCGATGTTGTTCTGGATCTGTAGCTCTGCCTTCGCCTGGTCGAGCAGTACGTTGAGTGTGAAGAACGGGATGATCTTCAGTACGACGCCAGCCTCTCCACCGGCAGCCGTCGTGTTGGGTCCAGACGGGTCCGCGCTGCCTGACCCGCCGTTGCCCGAAGGCTGCAGGGTTAACCCGCCGAACTCGAAGCCGGTGCTTCCCGTGTAGCGGAAGTCTGCGGAGACCTGGGTTGCGGCGCTTGCCAGGGTCGGAAGAATGATCTCGGCGTCTAGGCCCATCGAGAACTGAAAGTTCAATCCGGGAGGAAGCGCAGTTGGGATCGGGACGCGTAAGACGAATGCCTTTGGCAGGACGTGTTTCAAAGAGATCATGTCTGCGTTGGCGCCCGCGACCAGCTCCGGGAGAGTCGCGGGGTCGCTGTTAACGACCAGCTCGTTGCCACGCGTCGTGGTCGAGGTCACTTGAATGAGTGTCTGCTCCGCGATGAGGAGGACGTGACCGGACTCGATGGCCACACCCGCGGCGTCGAGGAGCGTCGCATCGAAGACGTACTCGCCCGACTCGACATCGCTGCTGATCAGCGCCTCATCACGAAGGTCAGCATCGATTACGCGCGAGCTCGTCCGCAGTTCGAGGGAGTCGTCGACGTAAGTTGGCCCTAAGTCGCTACTGCCGCCGTCCGTGCCGCCGCAGCCAAGAACATTCCGAGAATAGTGAGTCGAGCGATGAGTCTTTCCAACATTTCGCTTCCTCCGGCCCCACTGATGCGCCAATCTCGCACGACACAGAAATCCCGGGAAATTTGATGCGCACGACTACACGAACCCAGTCAGGCGACTTGCCCGCGTCAGATCCAGACGTCGGTCGCCAAGTCCTCCGCTAGAAGCGAGCGCGGAGCCCGTGACACGCGCCGGAGCGACCCACTTCGACCTGTGGATCCAGCTTGGTTCGAGATGACCGCAGCAAATGGACCAGCGATGAACTGACCTCGGGAAAACTGGCATGGCGCGACCAGCGGTCTAGCGATTTGTGTGGAGGAGTGGCTTCTTACCGGCGTGCCGGCAGGGAATGGTGGAGACCCCGCAGAACTGCTCCAGGAGCTTCAAGACG
>CAYZDM010000173.1:0-6428 GCA_964476875.1 uncultured Sandaracinaceae bacterium
GATGAGCGTGATCATCGGGCGAGCCATTCCTGACGTGAGGGACGGTCTCAAACCGGTCCATCGACGCATCCTCTACTCGATGCACGAACAAAAGGTGCATTGGAACGGCTCGTACCGAAAAAGCGCTCGCATCGTCGGTGATGTGCTCGGCAAGTACCACCCCCACGGCGACAGCGCCGTCTACGATGCACTCGTTCGCATGGCGCAGGATTTCTCCATGCGATACCCGCTCGTCGATGGGCAGGGCAACTTCGGCTCTGTCGACGGCGATCCAGCGGCGGCCATGCGTTACACCGAGGTTCGAATGTCTCGGCTCGCGTCCGAGCTTCTCGCCGATATCGAAAAAGAAACCGTAGATTTCGGCCCAAACTTCGACGACTCCGAACGTGAGCCACTCGTGCTGCCGAGCCGGATTCCCAACCTCTTGATCAACGGCTCCGGTGGAATCGCGGTCGGCATGGCCACCAACATTCCTCCCCACAACCTGCGCGAGGTGGTGGACGCGACAGTGCGACTGATGGGCAATCCGGAGCTCACGGTCGACGACCTGATGCAGGACGACGACGACGCGGGCCGCCTGGGCGTGAAGGGCCCTGACTTCCCCACCGCTGGGTACATCTACGGTAGGGCGGGCATCCACCTCGGGTACCATACAGGGCGTGGTCGTATCGTGATGCGGGCTCGCGCGACCATCGAAGAGATGTCCGGCAAGGGCGATCGAGAGATGATCGTCATCACGGAGATCCCCTATCAGGTCAACAAGTCGGAGCTCCTGAAGAAAATCGCCGATTTGGTTCGTGAAAAGCGACTCGAGGGCATCAGCGACATCCGAGATGAGTCCGACCGTGACGGCATGAGAGTCGTCATCGAGCTCAAGCGCGATGCGCACGGCGAAATCGTCCTGAACAAGCTCTATCAAATGACGGCGCTGCAGAGCACGTTCGGGTACAACTGCCTCGCGATCGTCGGTCAGCGTCCAGAAGTGCTCGACCTGCGCAACGTATTGCTTCGTTTCATCGACCATCGGCGCGAGGTCGTCGTTCGGCGGACTCGATACGATCTTCGTCAAGCCAGGGCGCAGCGCGAGCTGGTCGAAGGTCTAGGCATGGCGGTCACCGATGTCGATTTGGTGGTGAGCACCATCCGGTCTTCGGCCGACGTCGACGAGGCCCGCGGACGCTTGATGAAACTCCCACTCACGGGGCTCGAAGAGTTCGTGAAGCGTGCGGGCCGCCCGGAAACCGAAATCGCCACGGCCAAGGAGCGGGGCGATTACTACCTCTCGGAGCGCCAGGCCAAGGCCATTCTAGAGATGCGCTTGTCTCGGTTGACCGGGCTCGAGCGGGAGAAACTGGCAACCGAGTACGGCAGCCTTTGCGACGCAATCGCCGAGCTCGAAGCCATCCTCGGTAGCAAAGAGCTCCTCGACGAAGTCATCGTCGCCGAGCTCGATGAGATACGTGAGCGATACGGGGACGGACGACGCACCGAAATCGTCGAGGCTGAGGGAGACATCTCCATCGAAGACCTCGTTCCCGATGAAGAAGTGGTCGTCACGGTGTCACACGCTGGCTACGTCAAGCGCGTCCCGTTGAGCGAGTACCGGGCCCAGGGCCGCGGCGGCAAGGGCCTTCGCGCGATGGATACGCGCGATCAAGATTTCGTGAGCTGGGTGTTCGTGGTCAACGCGCACGCGAACGTTTTGTTCTTGAGCGACAAGGGCAAGGGCTATCTGAAAAAGGTGTATCAGATTCCGGAAACGAGCCGCGCGGCTAGGGGCAGGGCGGTCGTCAACCTCGTCGGGATGGAGCCTGACGAACGGGTGGCCGCGATTCTCCCGATTCGCGAGTTCGTCGAGGACGGCTATCTCCTCACCTGCACTCGTCGAGGCCGCGTGAAGCGTACGAACTTGAGCGCCTACGAGAACATTCGTCAGACTGGAATCATTGGCGTGGCCATCGGCGAGGGGGACGGCCTACTGACGGCGCGCATCGTGACCCCGGGCCAGCACGTCCTGATCGGCACCTCGCGCGGAATGAGCATTCGCTTCCCCGTCGAGGACGTCCGGGCGATGGGTCGAGACTCGATGGGCGTGAAGGGGATCGATCTTCGAGAGGGCGATTTTGTCATTGGCATGGACATCATCGACGAGGACAGTGATCAGCAGGTGTTGACCGTCAGCGCCAATGGCTTTGGCAAACGCACCAAGGTCGGCGAGTGGCGAACCCAGAACCGCGGAGGCAAGGGCATCATCGGGATGGACACCTCGGAACGGAACGGTGCCTTGGTGAAGCTTCGCCTCGTCTCGCCCGACGACCAGCTGATGGTCATCACCAACGGCGGTCAGGTGATCCGAACTCATGTCAGCGAGATTCGAGAGACCGGCCGCAACACCCAAGGTGTGCGGGTAATCCGCCTCCGCGAGGCCGAGCAGGTGGTCGACGTCGAGCCGGTGGCTGAGGGTGAAGAAGACGACGACGCTGAGAAGCCGGGACCCGAAAATCCCCAGGCAAATTAGGCCGTCCGCGCCCGGAAATGTGTAATCCGGGAAACAACGCGTTACCCTAGCAAGGGTAGTTTAGGTAGTATTTTCTCTGGTAGCGTTTTCGCTGGGGGTAGGGGAGTGTGAGTAACGGACCCGTCATTGGGATCGACCTAGGTACTACGAATTCCGTAGTCGCCATCGCGGACCAGCCCGGCGGGCGGGTTCTCGCGGACAGCGACGGCCTCATGCTAATCCCTTCGGTCGTTTCATTTCACCCGAGCGGTGACGTCCTGGTTGGCGCGTCCGCGAAAGAACGGCGCCTACTCGACGCTCAGAACACCGTCTACTCGGTCAAGCGGCTCATCGGCAGACCGTACACGAGCTACGAAGTCAAACAGGCTCAGGAGCGGTTTGCGTTCGAACTCTCTGAAGGGCCAAGCGGGGGCGTGTTGGTCACCGCACGTGGCGAGACCTACACGCTGAGCGAGATTAGCGCGTTCGTCCTTCGGCACGTTCGTAAGGTCGCGGAGGGAGCGCTCGGCAAGGAGTGTTCGCAAGCGGTCGTGACGGTGCCAGCGAACTTCAACGAGTTGCAACGAAGCGCCACCAAGGCAGCGGGGCGCGTTGCGGG
Source organism: uncultured Sandaracinaceae bacterium (assembly GCA_964476875.1). Taxonomy (GTDB): domain Bacteria; phylum Myxococcota_A; class Polyangia; order Polyangiales; family Houyiibacteriaceae; genus SG8-38. The sequence goes on from CAYZDM010000173.1 coordinate 3,117, forward strand.
TCTCGACGTCTTGCGCATCCTCAACGAGCCGACGGCTGCGGCGCTCGCGTACGGCTACAACAAGACTTCAACCGAGCGGGTTGCCGTGTACGACCTCGGTGGAGGCACCTTCGACATCACGATCCTGCAGCTTGCGGGCGATGTATTCGAAGTCTTGGCGACGGCCGGCGACACGTTCCTCGGCGGCGACGACGTGGATACAGTGGTCGCCGATCACATGGCGGCCCAGTTCCTCGAGCAGAACCGATACGACGCGCGCCAAGACCGACAGGCGTATGAACGACTCCGCGCCGCCGCCGAGTGGGCGAAGATCCAACTCTCGCTCAAGCCGGACATAAAGCTGTGTATCGAGGAGCTTGCCTACGGTGATGGTGGCGTCGGACTCAACCTAGACTACGCGCTCACGCGCCAGCAGCTCGAACAAATGTGTCAGCCGCTCGTGGCGAGGAGCTTCGACGTCTGTGAAGACGCGATGAAAGCAGCGGGCCTTCGTCCGACACAGCTCGACAACGTGATCCTGGTCGGTGGCTCGACGCGCATTCCGCTGCTTCAGCGAATGGTCGCGGAGTACTTTGGGCGGAAGCCACTCGTCAACATCGATCCCGACTTGGTCGTCGCACAAGGTGCGGCGCTACAGGCGCAATCGTTGGCGACACCGGCGCGGACCAAGGCCGCGCTCGGCAAGGTCTCCCTCAAGAAGATTGCGCAGCCAGAGACGGGCAATCACAACATCGTCATCGACGATGGCTTCGGCGACGAGGACGAGGTGACCAACATTGGTGACCGCCCGCCGCTTCCGCCGCCTCCGGTTGCCAGAGCTGCGCGAAAAGCGACCTTGCCCGGACAAGCGCCGCCGCCCCCTCCCATTCACCTCAAGAAGTCCCCGGACCGGCCCGTGGACGACGGGCTCATCGATACGCCGACGCGGTCTCGCGAAGAGCCGCTCGAGCATGAACCCACGCGGGTGGCCGAAGCGGTCGACCCGCTGGATTTCCAAGCGACTCGTATGGCCGATGCTTCAGGTCTCCTGATGCAGATCGGAGTTCAAGCCGAAGATCCACCGGACGACGTCGCGGACGACCCCTCGGGTTTGATGATCGAGCTTGGCGACGGCGCATTCGGCGGCGAGTCGGATGCGCCGGTTGAAGGGGCGCCACCACTACCGCCGCCCCTCGATCTGGCGAGCTCGGCTCCGGCGGAGCTCAGGGCCGCACTCGACGAAGATGTTCCGACGGTCACCGGGGCGGTCGCCGTCGCGGGGGTCCCGCAAGCACCATTGCTCCTCGACGTCACACCACTGTCGCTCGGCGTCGAAACCGTCGACGGCTATTGCGAGCACATCATTCGGCGCAACTCTGCGATCCCGGCCGGGCAGACCAAGATGTTCACGACGGCGCGCGACCGACAAGACGCCGTCATCGTCCGGATTTGCCAGGGTGAGGACCGCAAGATTGCTGGCAACCAGCTTCTCGGCGAAGTCGTTCTCGACGGGCTGCGTCCGGCGGCTCGCGGGAAGGTGCAGATTGCGGTTCGGTTCATGATCGACGCGGACGGCACGCTTCAGGTGCGGGCGCAGGATGTCGGCACGGGCCAGCAACAGCAAATAGCGATCAAGCTCATCGGCGAGCTTCCCGAGGAGGAGATCGAGGAGCTCACTAAACGCCACGAGGCGAAGCTCGGCTAGGCCATGTCCGGCGAACCCGAAGTCCCAGACTACTACCAGCTTCTAGGGGTCATCCGTACGGCGACCGTCGACCAGATTCGTTCGGCGTTCCATCGATTTGCCCGCGAGCACCATCCCGACAACTTCGTCGGGTCTCCCGAAGAGAGCGAACGACACACCGAACTCTATCAGCACGGGAGCGAAGCATATCGCGTCCTTTGCGACCCAATGAAGCGCAAGCTCTACGATGAGGGTCTCAGCCAGGGCATCGTCCGCTATTCTGAGGACCGGGCCAAAGAGAAGCGTCGAACCATGAGACCACCCGGTGGTGTCGTGCTTCGGTCGAGCAAGGCCCGCGTGTTTTTCACACGCGCACACAAGGCCATGAAATCGGAGGACTGGGCGCAGGCGAAGCTCAACCTCCAAATGGCAGTCCAGAACGAGCCCGACAACGACGAGCTCAAAGCCAAGCTCGAAGAAGTTCTCCAGCGGATGAAGTCGCGCTAGGGTGGTAGCCCGGAGAGAATTCCGGGCTATGGTATTGGCGTCATGGGACGAACAGCGGCGATAGAACGTCGAACCAAAGAGACCGAGATCCAAGTGGAACTCGATCTCGACGGGACCGGCGAGTACCAAGTGGAAACCCCCATCGGTTTTCTCACGCACATGGTGGAGCAGCTCGCTAAGCACGGCCTGTTCGACCTCAAGGTGCGCGCGCTGGGCGATACGCACATCGATGGCCACCACACCACCGAGGACTTGGCGATCGCGCTGGGGCAGGCCTTTGCCGAGGCTCTGGGCGACAAGTCCGGGATACGCCGGTACGGCTCCGCGACCTTGCCGATGGATGAGGCGTGCGTGACGTGCGCGCTCGATCTATCTGGACGCCCGTTCTTCGTGTGGGCGGTGTCCCTCGAGAAGGCCAAAGTCGGTGACTTCGACTCGGAGCTCGCGGAGGTGTTCTTCGAGGGGTTCGTGCGCGGCAGTCAGTGCAACCTACACATGCGCCAACACGCCGGAGACAATCTCCACCACGTGATCGAGATCAGCTTCAAGGCATTTGCGCGCGCGCTTCGGCAGGCGACCGAGATTGACGCCCGGGTCGTGGGCGTACCGTCGACCAAGGGCACGCTGACCGAATGACCACTGGCCGTGTGGTGATCGTAGATCTCGGTCTCGGGAACTTACACAGCGTGGCGAAGGCGTTCGAACGCGCTGGTGCGAATGCAGAGCTCAGTTCGGATCCTGACGTCTTGTTGCGCGCTGACCGTTTGGTCATGCCGGGGCAGGGCGCATTCAAGGAGTGCGCGCACGCTCTGGCCGGAGAGATCGGTGAGGCGGTGAGGTCGTGGATCGACAGCGGGCGTCCGTATCTCGGAATCTGCCTCGGCATGCAAGCATTGTTCGAGTCGAGTGAAGAGGCGCCGGGCGAGAAGGGCCTCGGCATCTTCCCTGGGACCGTCAAGAGATTAGCCAACGACCTGCGCGACGCCGACGGCCATCGGCTCAAAGTGCCGCACATCGGGTGGAACCAAATAGAAAGCACGCACCCGGTGTTCGAGAACGCGGAGTGGTACTACTTCGTGCACAGCTACTACTGCGTTCCCGAGGATGAGAGCCTCGTCGTGGCGACGACCGAGTATGGGGCC
>CAYZDM010000174.1:0-6366 GCA_964476875.1 uncultured Sandaracinaceae bacterium
GGAGAGCAATCACCTGGCGCGACGATGACCTCGTCGGAGAAGCTAGAGGTGGCGAAGACCCTATCTCGGCTTGGCGTGGACGTGATCGAGGCTGGCTTCGCGGCCGCCTCGCCCGATGACTTACGAGCGGTGAAGACCATCGCGGAAGCCGTGGGCGTGACGGGTGTCGAGGGCAGGCCAGTTGCCGAGCCCCCGACCATCTGCAGCTTGGCCAGAGCGCACAAGTCCGACATCGACAAAGCGGCGGAGGCGGTGGCGCCGGCCAAGCACGGCCGGATCCACACCTTCATCGCCACCTCGCCCATTCATCGGGAGCATAAGCTCCGCATGAGCAAGGCCGAAGTCGTCGCCAAGATCAGCGAGATGGTCTCGTACGCGCGAAGCTTCTGCGAAGACGTCGAGTTTAGCCCGGAGGATGCCGGACGAACGGAGATGGAGTTCCTCTACGAGGCGCTTCAGGCTGCAATCGAGGCGGGTGCAAGTACGCTCAACATTCCCGACACGGTTGGCTACACTATCCCCGTCGAGTTTGGTGAGCGTATTGCGATGCTCCGGGAGAACGTTCCTGGCATCGAGAGCGCGGTGATCAGTGTCCATTGCCATGACGACCTCGGCATGGCGGTGGCGAACAGCCTCTCGGCGGTCGTCAACGGCGCCCGTCAGGTCGAAGTTGCGGTCAACGGCATCGGCGAACGCGCCGGCAACGCGTCCCTCGAGGAGGTCGTCATGGCGCTCCACGTCCGACGCGACCTGTTTGGGATCGGAACGCGAGTCGACACCACTCAGCTTACTCGCGCGAGCCGCTTGGTGAGCAAAGTGACGGGCATGGTCGTTCAGCCGAACAAGGCGATCGTCGGCGCGAACGCGTTCGCGCACGAGGCCGGAATCCATCAGGACGGCATGCTCAAGAACGAGGAGACCTACGAGATCATGCGGCCCGAAACGGTAGGGGCAGGCAAGAGCAAACTCGTCCTGGGCAAACACTCGGGGCGCCACGCGTTCGTCAATCGCTTGACCGAGCTCGGCTACCCCGTGTCCGGCGACAGCCTCGACAAGGCGTTCGCGCGCTTCAAGAAACTCGCCGACAAGAAGAAGCACATCACCGACGCCGACTTGTTGGCTCTGGTGAGCGACGAGCTCTACCAGCCGAAGGAGTTCTGGAAGCTCGACGCGATCCAGGTTGGCTGCGGTACCGGAATGCCCACGGCGACGGTGAAGCTTACAGGCCCAGATGGCAGAACCCAAACGTCAGCCGCGGTCGGAACCGGCCCTGTCGACGCGGTCTACAAAGCCGTCCAGAACCTGGTCGACGTGCCCTGTTCATTGCTCGAGTACACCGTTCAGTCCGTCACGGAGGGCATCGACGCCCTTGGCGAAGTGAGCGTGCGCATCGCACCCGACGACGGTCAAGCATCGCCAGACAAGATCAATCCACAATACGAACACTCCCGAGCACGGGTGTTTCACGGGCACGGCGCACACACCGACGTCATCGTCGCCAGCGCCAAGGCCTACATCGCGGCGATCAACCGAATCCTCGCGGTCCGAGAAGCAACGACAACTGACAGCAAGGCAGCCGGAAGCGCGGCGTAACGAGCATCATGGAACGAAGAACACTATTTCAGAAAGTTTGGGACGAGCACGTCGTCGTGCAGGAGCCAAACAGGCCCGCGGTTCTCTACATCGACTTGCAACTGATCCATGAGGTCACGTCACCGCAAGCGTTCACAGGGCTGCGCGAGCGTGGCGTGAAGGTGCGCCGTCCGGACAAGACCATCGCTACGATGGACCACTCGACGCCGACGCTACCCAAGGCGCTATGGGTCATCAATGATCAGGCCAAGGCACAGCTCGGACAGCTAGAGACCAACTGCAAAGAGTTCGGAATCGAGCTGTTTGCTCTCGGCGACAGCCGCAATGGGATCGTTCATGTCATCGGACCCGAGCGTGGGTTCACCCAACCTGGCAAGACCATCGTCTGTGGCGACAGTCACACTTCCACACACGGCGCTTTTGGCGCGTTGGCTTTTGGCATCGGAACGAGCGAAGTCGAGCACGTCCTGGCGACGCAGTGTCTCCTTCAACCGAAGCCCAAGACCCTCGAGGTGCGGGTCGACGGTCAACTGATGCCGGGCGTGACAGCCAAGGACATCATCTTGGCCCTCTGCGTAAAGATCGGCACGCATGGCGGTACCGGCTACGTGATCGAGTTTACCGGTTCGGCCATTCGCGGACTCGACATGGAAGCCCGAATGACGGTTTGCAACATGAGCATCGAAGCCGGAGCTCGTGCCGGGATGATCGCGCCCGACGAGACGACCTTCGAGTACCTAGAGGGGCGCGACCGTGTCCCTCAGGGGGCGGACTGGGATGCGGCCGTAGAACGCTGGAGTCAGCTCTGCACCGACGAAGGGGCCAAATTCGACAAGACCGTCGTGCTCGACGCCAACAAGCTCGAGCCAATGATCACTTACGGAACCAACCCAGGGATGGGGATGCAGATCACAGACTCGACGCCACGCTTGGATTCGATCGACGGTTTCGCCCGGCAGGCTGCCTTCGAGAAGTCGATGATCTACATGGGCCTCGAACCGGGGAATCCACTGCTTGGCCAGAAGATAGACGTGGTCTTCATCGGCTCGTGCACGAACTCGCGCATCAGCGACCTCCGCATGGCGGCGGGTGTGTTTAGCGGCCGCAAGGTCGCCGAAGGGGTGCGCACCCTCGTCGTCCCCGGCTCGCACGACATCAAGAAGCAAGCTGAGTCCGAAGGGCTCGACCAGATCTTCAAGGATGCGGGCGCGGAGTGGCGTGAGCCTGGCTGCTCGATGTGCATCGCCATGAACGGCGACAATCTCGAACCCGGCCAGTACGCGGTCAGCACCTCGAACCGGAACTTCGAAGGACGCCAGGGCAAAGGTGGCCGCACCTTCCTCGCCTCTCCACTCACTGCCGCTGCGGCAGCCATCACGGGCAAAGTCACCGACCCGCGCAGCTTGCTCCTTTCCTGAAAGACAGAGTCATGGCGAAGTTCACAACACTGACATCACATGCAGTCCCCCTCCCCGTCGAGAACGTAGACACGGACCAAATCATCCCGGCTCGCTTCTTGACGGTCACCGACAAGCACGGTCTCGGCGACAGCCTTTTTTGCGACTGGCGCTACCTCAAAGACGGCTCGGACAACCCCGAGTTCGTGCTCAATGAGGCGCCTTCGCAGGGCGCTCAGATCCTCATAGCAGGGCACAACTTCGGCAGCGGGTCCTCGCGCGAACATGCGCCGTGGGCACTGGTCGGCTGGGGCTTCCGCGCGATCATCTCGACAGGCTTCGCTGACATCTTCAAGAGCAACTCCCTCAAGAATGGCTTGCTACCTGTGGAAGTCACGCCTGAGGTCCACAAGGCACTGATGCAGGCCGCCCAACTCGACCGCACGACGAAGATCACCGTGGACCTCCCGACGCAGTCCGTCACGGGGCTCGAGGGGCTCGAAGCGACCTTCCCCATCGACGAGTTTTCCAAGCACTGCCTTCTCAACGGCATCGATCAGCTCGGGTACCTCTTGGCGTTCGATGACCAGATCACGGCGTATGAGCAACAACGGACATAACGGCTCAGGCCCCGTCGTGGAGGTCTACGACACCACGCTGCGTGACGGCACGCAGATGGAAGGGATGAGTCTGTCCTGTGGCGACAAACTCCGCATCGCGGAGCACCTGGATGTGCTCGGGGTGACGTTCATCGAAGGCGGCTGGCCGGGCTCGAACCCCAAGGACGTCGAATTTTTCGAGCGCGCGAAGGATGTCGACTGGAAGAACGTCATCGTTGCTGCGTTCGGCTCGACGTGTCGCGCACAGCTCCGCGCCGAGGATGACAAACAGCTTCAAACATTGCTCGCGGCGGAGACGCCGGTGTGCACCATCTTCGGAAAGACATGGAACATGCATGTCACCGAAGTGCTGCGGACCAATCTCGAAGAGAATCTCCGCATGATCGAGGAAAGCGTGTCTTTCCTTCGGCAGAGCGGGCGGCGCGTGATCTACGACGCGGAGCACTTCTTCGATGGATACAAATCGGACGCTGAGTACGCGCTCGAAACACTGCGAGCAGCTACCAGGGGTGGTGCGGAGCGACTCGCCCTTTGCGACACCAACGGCGGGTCGATGCCGTGGGAGGTCGAGGCCATGGTCACGGCCGTCCGCGAGGCGGTCCCCGAGGCTGCTCTTGGCATTCATGCCCACAACGACGGTGAGTGCGGTGTGGGGAACTCAGTGGCGGCGGTTCGTGCCGGCGCACACCACGTCCAAGGCACCATCAATGGCTATGGTGAGCGCTGCGGGAACGCGAACCTCTGTTCGGTCATCCCGAACGTCGAACTCAAGTTGGGGCTGCAGTGTCTTCCGAGTGGCGCCCTTCACCAACTATATGATCTCTCGCACTTCGTGGCAGAGATCGCCAACCTGAGCCCTGACGATCATGCTGCCTACGTCGGACGGAGCGCGTTCGCACACAAGGGTGGCGTTCACGTGTCGGCCATTCGACGTCACCCCGAATCGTACGAGCACGTTCGACCAACACTCGTTGGCAACGAATCGCGGGTCGTGGTGAGCGAACTCTCAGGTCGCAGCAACGTCCTGAGCAAAGCGGAGGAGTTCGGCCTCGAAGTGAGTTCTGACCACGGGGGACGTGTCCTCGAGAAGATCAAGGAACTCGAATCCAAAGGGTTTGCCTACGAGGCGGCCGAAGCGTCCGTCGCCCTCCTCATGGCGCGTCACCAGACCGACTACCAACCTCCGTTCGAAGTGCTCGACTTCCATGCAAGTGTAGAAAGGCGCCGTGGCGGCGGCATGTTCGCAGAGGCTACGGTGAAGGTGCGCATCGGCGACGAGGTCGTGCATACCGTCGGTGAAGGCAATGGTCCGGTGAGCGCGCTCGACTCGGCTCTGCGCAAAGCGCTTCGACCCTCTTTCCCGGAGGTCGCGGAGATGCACCTCAGCGACTACAAGGTTCGCATTCTCGACGGCCGCAGCGGAACCGGTGCGACGACGAGGGTGCTCATCGACAGCCAATCGCCCCACGACACATGGAGCACGGTCGGCGCATCGAGCAATATCATCGAGGCGTCTTTACAGGCGCTCATCGACAGCATCGAGTACGGGCTGACGCTAGAACGCGCGAGGCTCGGCTAGCAAACGGAGGCGCCCGACGCGCGGACTTAGCCATTGCCCTCATGAGGTGTGCGGTGCATCATGGCCGGCCGCCCAGGTAAACGAACGATGAAAGCCAAGATTACACTTCTTCCAGGTGACGGAATCGGCCCCGAAATCGTCGATGCGACTCGGCAAGTGCTCGAGACCATCGCAAGCAAGGCGGGTCACACCTTCACGTTTTCTACGCACCTGATCGGCGGGGTCGGAATCGATGAGACCGGCGTCCCGCTTCCCGACGACACCATCGTCGCTTGCAGGAGCGCTGACGCGGTATTGCTAGGGGCAGTCGGCGGTCCGAAGTGGGACGACCCAAACGCGAAGGTTCGCCCGGAACAGGGGCTCCTCGGAATGCGGAAGGCGCTCAAGCTTTTCGCCAACGTGCGGCCCGTGAAGTTGTTTCGCGGCCTTGAGGCAGCATCCCCCCTCAGAGCCGAGCGTCTTCGAGGCGTGGACTTGGTATTCATCCGCGAGCTCACGGGCGGCATCTACTTTGGTCAGCCCAAGGGCAAAGAGACCAAGAACGGCTTGCGCACCGGCTTCGACACGATGGTGTACGACGAGAGTGAGATTCGGCGCATCGTCGAGCTCGCTTTCGAGGTCGCGCGCGAACGGGGTGGGCACGTCACGTCCGTCGACAAGGCCAACGTCCTCGCGACGATGCAGGTGTGGCGAGAGATTGCCACCGAAGTAGGCAAAGAGAACTCCGACATCAAGCTTGACCACCAGCTGGTCGACTCCGCGGCCATGCGGCTCGTTACCGAGCCTTCCTCGTTCGATGTCATCGTGAGCGGCAACATGTTCGGCGACATCCTTTCCGACGAGGGTGCAGTGCTCACCGGGTCGTTGGGGCTTCTTCCTAGTGCCTCCCTCGGCGAAGGGACACTGGGGGTGTACGAACCAATTCACGGCTCTGCACCAGACATCGCCGGCAAGGGGATAGCAAACCCGCTCGGCACGATCCTGAGTGCTGCAATGCTTCTTCGCCATAGCCTCAACCTCGACGAAGATGCGAAGCTCATCGAGAACGCTGTACAGAAGGTTCTGGACAGCGGTCTTAGGACGGCAGACCTGAGCGGCGGACAGCGTTCGCTCGGCACGACAGAAATGACGGACGCTGTCGTGGCGGCCATCGAAGGCGCCTAACGAAAGGAACGCC
>CAYZDM010000175.1:0-6348 GCA_964476875.1 uncultured Sandaracinaceae bacterium
GCCGTCGTTGACGCATCGTCGAATCGTGTGGTCGTTGACTGCATGACAGTGGCAAACGAGCATGCCTTCTTTATAGCCGCCAGATGTTGCAAATCAAATTCAACAAAAATCTAGCCAAAAAACCAAATGATTTCCGGGCCTGTGGTTACTCCGCAGCGTCGGATGCGCTAGCGGCCGGGCCCAGATGCGGGGTTTCCGGCCCGCTCTCATGCTCGGGCTCTAGCGGAGAAAGACCAGCGGCGCGCAAGAGATCGAGGTCCGCGTCGTGGTCCGGGTTCCCCGTGGTGAGGAGCTTGTCCCCGAAGAAGATGCTGTTCGCCCCCGCCATGAAGCAGAGCAATTGAGCCTCACGACTAAGCGCCGCCCGCCCAGCAGAAAGCCGCACGCGCGCGCCGGGCATCAAGATGCGCGCGGTCGCGCACATGCGAACGAGCTCGAGGGAGTCGACCGGTTTCTGATTGTCGAGGGGGGTGCCGGGCACCGCGACCAGTGCGTTGACCGGTACGCTCTCTGGCTGCGGCGAGAGGTTGGCCAGCGTGACGAGCATAGCCACGCGGTCGTCGATGGTCTCGCCCATCCCTATGATGCCACCCGCGCACACGGAAATTCCTGCAGCGGCCACGCGACCGATCGTGTCGAGACGATCCTTGTAAGTACGGGTGGTGATGATCTCGCCGTAGTACTCTTCGGAGGTATCCAAATTGTGATTGTACGCAGTGAGCCCGGCGTCTTTTAGCTCCTGGGTCTGCTCGTCGTCGAGCATCCCGAGGGTCGCGCAGGCTTCGAGTCCGAGCGCCCGAACGCCGCTCACCATCTCTAGGACCTGCTTGAACTGCCGGCCGCCCTTTTTGGGACTTCGCCACGCAGCGCCCATGCAAAACCGGCTGGCCCCAGCGTCTTTGGCCTCTTGCGCCTTGGCAAGCACATCGTCGACATCCATCAGTCGCTCAGCGTCGACACCCGTGTCGTACTTCGAGCTTTGTGGACAATACGAACAGTCTTCTTGGCACGCGCCAGTCTTGATAGAAAGAAGCGAACAAAGCTGCACAGAGTCACGCGGCTGCGTGACACGATGGACCTCCTGCGCCCGAAACAATAGATCGGTCAGGGGTAAATCGTGGAGCGCTCTCGCCTCTTCCCTGGTCCAGTCGTTGCGGACGTCCGTCATCAGGAGCGTCTTAGCAGAGTGCCTTGAATACGCTAGATTGCCCGCGTAGGGTCCGAGCACTTTGACCGAGGGCATCGAATCATCCGTAGCTTCCGTGTCCGACGAGCATTCGCCCCACTTCGACGCCGTCCCGCCACTCACCTGGATGGCCGGCTTGGCAGCGCTCGCCGACCTGCTTTTGAACCGCGTCCTGACGCCGTTGGCGACGGAGCTGTGGGCTGGTGGCTCACTCGCCCGACTCGACAGCGCCGGGTCTTTCGCGCGTAACCTGAGTGTCGTCAGCGCGCTGGTGGCGCTGTGTTTCTGCGTCGGTTCACTTTCATCTCAGAGAAGCGGCCTCCCCTTCTCCTCCCGAGCTGGGATCGCAAGCTTCGGTTGGGTCTTGGTGCCAATCGCCACGATGATGACATTCCTGCCTCGCGGGCTGACGCGCTTGGAACTCGTCTTCACCATGATGGCGCTCGCCCATGCGTTGATCCTTCTTCTAGTTCTTGCGGGCCTTCACTGGCGCTCCACCCCCGCGCTCGCCGTCGGGCTCGTGTTGACGCTGGTCGCTGCATTCAGCGGCATCCTCTCGATGATGGTCACCCGGTTCGGCGGGAGAGCCTACTGGGAACACACCGAGCGCCTTTCGAACGCCTTTCGCTGGTCGGGTGAGCTCGCGTATCTTGCTGCGCCGCTAGCCATCGGTCTGGCGATCTCGATTCCGTGGCGGGAGTGGCGGGGAAAGCTCGCGCTCGTGATGGCCGGCTCCGCCGCCGTCTTGGTGACGACGGCGATGGCGCTTTGGAAACACACGGTCGGCAGCGAACTCCCGGACTTCTTGTATGGTGCGATGCGGCTCGACTTTCTGCCGGAGGGTTATTTCATCCTCTACGCGATCCCGCTCGGGCTCGGCCTCGCGGTCAGCGTGGCAGGCATCTCCTCGAAAGACGCCGTTCGTAGACAGATCGGCGCGGCCATCCTGTTGCTGCTGAGCGCGGGCTACGCGCCGCGTACACCGAGCGCCATGATCGTGACCGTACTCGGCGTGGCGCTGCTGGCTCGGGCGGGGATTGCGTTGGCGAGGCGCCGATAGAGCGACCCTAGAAAACGAAGCTCACGCCGACGAACGTAACTTTGGCAGCGCGGCTCACCCAAGGCGCCCACTTCGAATCGGGCAAGAAGAATCGATACAGATCCAGGCCCGCTGGGATGATCACCATGAGTGCAACCCAGTTGGCGTTGAGCTGTGCGGCGCGGGCCATGCCATGGATGTCCCCGATGGGTGGCTTGACCTGGAACCAAGTGGACAGGACGTACCCGGCCGACAGCGAGAGATTGAAGAAGAGCATCCCCTTCTGAAACGGCGAACGATGGTACCGAAGCTGAGGGTCGATCGAGAGGATCAGCTCGGACACGAGGTGCTGCACGTTGAAGCCGGCCGCGGTGATCATGTACACGCCCGAACGCCCACCTTTGAACGGTTCGCCGCTGTCGGTGTGGAAGCAGCCCGATTCGGTGCAGTCGACGCCCGGTGAGATCCGGAAGAACGGAATGAAACCGCCGTAGCGGAGCCCCTCGAAGGTTGGGACGTTTCCGTAAGCCAGATTCATGAGAACATGACCCAGTTCATGGGCCAGGAACCCGGCTGCGATCCCCGCCGCACCGAGTCCAATCGCACGCCACCGGCCCTCCCCTGGTATTGTTACGCCACGGTCGCTGGTACTTCTCCTTGTCCGCGTTGCGCTTCTCCGCCCAGGGGTGCGCGGGCGGCTTCGGCTGGGCTTGCGGCGCATACTCGATGGAGGCGGCCCCTAGGTCCAGCGACTTCGACTCCTGCGCGAGCCCTGACGAAGGAAGGACTCCAAGCCAAACGATGCCGCCCGCCAGCCAGAGGAACAGCGAGCGGCCAAGCCCTGACGGCCATTCGATTTGAGGCGGAGAGTTCAGCGGAATTCCGGGGTTGGTTGGTGCGCCGATGCGACCACGCCGCCATAGCACAACTGACTCGAACACAACCGTGACTCGCTTGAACTCTGCACTTCGTGGGTGACTTGTGCGAACCAGTGCCCTACAACGCGGCTCCCGATGAAGTGGACCAAGCGCGTCGAAGACCCAAACGTATGGCGGATCTACCGTGCGACCGTGGGGCTCAGCATCGCCTACGGGATGGCGCTCTCGTTGCTCGCGATCTTTCTCAACTCGAAGGGGTTCACCAAGAGCGACATCGGGAGCTTGGCGTTTGTGTTTGGTCTGGGCATCGTCGCGCTCTCTCTCGTGATGGATCGCCTCATCGAGCGGTTTGGGGCACGGGAGATGCTGGTCGCATCGTTCTTCGGCTACGCGGCAACCGTAACGGTGTTTCCGTTCCTCGACGGGTTCGCGGCAATCGCCATATTGCGGTTCTTCGACGGAGCGTTCTCGGTGGGGATCTGGATCGGCGCCGAGACGATGTTGCTGTCGCGCGCAGGGGAACGAAACAAGGCATTCACGATGAGCCTGTACGCAGTAGCGATGGGCATCGGCTACGCGCTCGGTCCTGGTCTCGCATGGGGGCTCACACGATTGGGTCCGTTGGCAGTCGGGTTCGTTGCCTCAGGCGTCCTCTCGACCCTGGCCGGCATCTACCTTCTGGTCCGTCTCGACCCGGACAAGTCGACTCGCCAGGTCGTGTCGCCCGAGCTCCTCGATGAGGCGATCCTCACCGAACCGGCTCGAAGGCTGTCGCGAGGTGAGGTGCTTTGGCAGATCAAGAACTCTTGCCTGGCCACATTCACCTACGGCTACTTCCAAGCCAGCGTGGTCCTCTTCCTGCCGCTCTACCTAATGCAAAGCAAGGGTATCAGCGAGGGGCAGACGATTTGGATTCCAGCCTTTTTTGCGCTCGGCATGCTGTTGTTCACGAATCCGGCGGGTCTGCTCGGCGATCGCATTGGTCACCTGTTGACCATGCGCAGCCTGGCGATCGTCGGCGTCGCCATGGTCCTGGGTTTCGTTTTCCTCGAGTCGTATGCGGCCATGGGATTCGCCGTGCTTGTAGCCGGCGCCACTCTCGCTTCGATTTCGCCGGTGAGCTTGGCGCTGCAGGGCGTGTCGCTTCGCGCCGAGGACTACAGTCGCGGAACCTCGATATACAACACCTTCTATGCGCTCGGCATGTTGTTCGGCCCGAAGATTTCGGCCGACATCTTCGAGCAGTACGGCGGCGAGATGATGCTGTATCATCTCGTCGCGTTGTGGGTCGGCTTCATCATCTTCAGCGTCGTCTTCTACCGCGACGACCCAGCCTCACGGCGGCGACGAGGGCGGCTCACTCTACGGCGACGAGCCGAGAGCTAGAATCAGGTCAGCTTCGACACGGCTGCGCCGATTCGGCTGAGCCCTTCGCGGATCATATCATTGGACGCCGCGTAGGAGATCCGGACGAAGCCGGGCGCACCGAATGCAGTGCCGGGAACCACGGCGCAGCGCGCCTCCTCCAACAAGTATCCGGCGACGTCGAGATCGGTCCCGAGCGTCTTGCCAGCGCCGTTCTTTCCAATCAGTCCCTGGACGTTGGCGAACGCGTAGAAAGCGCCTTCGGGCAGGCCGCAGCTGATGCCGTCGATCGCGTTGAGCCCGTCGACGATGATGCTTCGGCGCGCCTCGAACGCCTGGCGCATTTCTTCCATGGGTTCAGAGGGCCCGCGAAGGGCTGCAATTGCCGCGTGCTGCGCGACCGAGCTCGGGTTGGTGGTCGCCTGGCCCTGGATCTTCTCGCAGGCCTTCGTCACGTATTCGGGACCCAGCATCCAGCCGATGCGCCAGCCAGTCATCGCGAACGTCTTGCTCACGCCGTCGACGATGATGATTCGATCACTCAGGTCTGGGGCGACTTCGGCAATGGACTTCTGTTCGAAGCCACCATACACGAGCTGCCCGTAGATCTCGTCGACGATGATCCAGAAATTGTGCTCGGCTGCAACATCGGCCAGGGCACGAAGCTCCTCACCGGTATAGGCGGCACCCGTCGGGTTAGATGGTGAGCAAAGGATAAGCGCCTTGGTCTTTGAAGTGACCGCCGCGCGCAATGCCTCGGGCGTCATGCGGAAGCCCTGCTCCTCGGTGGTCTGGACGATCACCGGTTCTGCGCCAGCCAGACGAACTTGCTCCGGGTAGCTCACCCAGTACGGCGCCGGAATCAACACCTCGTCGCCTTCGTTGTAGAGGGCGAGGGCTAGATTGAAGAGGGTGTGCTTCGCGCCAACGGAGACGACGACCTGTGACGGTTCGTACGTGACGCCAGCTCGCCTCTTGGCAGACGCCTCGCAGATCGCTTCACGCAGTTCGACGATTCCGCGCGCCGCAGTGTACCGAGTGGCACCTGCATCGATCGCCTGCTTGGCCGCATCACGAATATGCAGCGGCGTGTCGAAGTCTGGCTCGCCCACGCTGAAGGAAAGCACATCGATACCCTGCGCCTTGAGTTCACGTGCCCGCTGGGCGACGGCGACCGTTGCGGAGGGCTTCACGGCGCTGAGCCGTTGCGCGACAGGGATCTTTTCACTCATGTCGCGGGCTTAACACCGAAGCGCAGCGCTATCAATGCTTGGCAGGCACCGCCGCCGCCAGCGCCCTCAGATCTCGCTCTAGGTCACCGATACCGTCGTTGTTGGCTCGGTAATACCCTCGGACCTGAGCCTTCTCATCGACGAGGACGAAGGAGTTCGAGTGCATGATTTCTTCGGCACCCGCGGCCTTGCTGTCTTCATCGCCTAGCCCAACCCGGAATCCGTCGACGACGACGTGTCGAATCGCTTCCTCGTCGCCTGTAACGAAGCGCCAGTTGGTCTCGTTCAGGGCATTCTTGGTCATGTAGGCCTTGATCACCTCGGGCGTGTCGTTTCTAGGGTCGACGCTCACGGACACGAACTGGGCGCTCGGGACGTCTGAAAGACGAGACTGGAGCCCCTTCATGTGAGCGGTAATCCGTGGACAGGTGGATCGGCAGTGCGTGAAGACGAACGCGGAAACCGAGAGGTTGCCCTCCATTGACTCCCGGGCGAACGGCTGCTGGTTCTGATCGACGAGCGAGAACTCAGGCAGTTGGCCGAGAACTGGCACATCGGCGGCGCTCCGCTTCGTACAGCCCGAGCCCAGCAGGCCGAGCAGCACGACCACACCCAAGAGTTGCAGACCGAGTGTCTCAGAGCGCATCG
>CAYZDM010000176.1:0-6308 GCA_964476875.1 uncultured Sandaracinaceae bacterium
CTCAAAGGTGTGGAGCTTGTCGCCGGGGTTGATGCGCTCCGGCGAATACCCGAGCTTGAAGTCCTTAGACTGACGGAGGCCGGACACCTCGGCTAAAAGCGGTCCGCATTCTTCCTCGGTCACGCCCGGATAGACGGTCGACTCGTACACCACCACCGCCCCTGGGGCGAGCGCGTCCGCCACCAACCGAGTCGCTGAACGCATGGGGCCAAGGTCGGGGCGACGATTGGAGTCGATTGGAGTCGGAACCGCGACGACAAAGAAGGTCGCACCGCGGAGATCGGCGGGGTCACTGGTTAGCTCTAGGCTGCTCTCTTGGATCTCCGACTCCGTCACCTCACCTGTCCAGTCGTGATTCGTCGACAGAGAGCGCACGCGCTCAGCGGAGATGTCGAACCCGATAGTGCCCTCGAACTTTCGAGCAAATGCCAGAGCGACCGGAAGACCAACATACCCGAGCCCGACTACCGCAATACGTTCACTCATTTCCCGTTACACCTCATTGCGAAACCATTCGGTCGTGGCGGTGAGACCGCGCTCTAGCGGTGTCGGCGCCCCGAGGATCGAAACCATGACCGCCGGATCGAGCACTGAGCGCCCGAGGTCACCGGAACGATGCGCACCGTCAGTCACAATCGCGGGCCTGTCGACGAGACGTGCGAGCTGCTCCGCAAGCGCTCGAGTGGTGGTCGCCACACCGCTCGCAATGTTGATCGTACGGCCGTCGAGGCCACCTTCGAATGCTGCCAAGTTGGCCCGGACCGAATCACGAACGTAGACGTAGTCCCGAACGCAGCCGTCATCGCCCTCGTGCCCGCGCGCATTGACCTGAATCGGATCACCGCGAAGCAGCCGCCGCAGGAAAATCGCCACGACGCCGGCTTCTCCGTGGGGGTCTTGGCGAGGTCCGTACACGTTCGCATAGCGGAGGATCGTGTACCGGAGCCCGGACGCTTGTCCGAACGCGCGCAAGTAGAGTTCGAAGCTGGCCTTGCTACATGCGTAGGGGCTCAAAGGCAACGGGGCCCAGTCTTCGCCGGCCAGTTTGCCTTCCGGCACTTCGCCATACAGCGCGCCGCCGGTACTCGAAAAAATCAATCGACTCCCGCACTCGAGCGCGACGGAGGCCACGTTGAGAGCCCCCATTACATTGACCTCGGCGTCGAAGGACGGCTCGCGCACGCTAACCGATACGCTCGCCTGCGCAGCATGGTGACTGATCGCGTCGGGCTTGAAGCGCAGCACGAGTTCGCGAAGCGCTTCATTGTTCCGGATGTCGATCGAATGAAAATCAGCCCCCGACGGTAGGTTCTCCGTTCGACCTGTGCTGAGATCGTCTACGACCAGCACCTGATGGCCTGCCTCGATTGCCGCTTCCGCCACATGGCTGCCAATGAAACCGGCTCCACCGGTCACCAAGACTTTCACGCACGCTCCATCGACTTCGACGCACCAACGGCCGCGCTCGGTCTCGATGGCGGCTCACTGTCAGCGGGCGCCTCACTGTACTCCGGAACCAATTGCGCCAGTGCCCGACGAATGGCCTCTGGCTCCGCCACGTTGCAAAGCGGCGCCAGGGTCTCGAGCTGCGCACGCAGGCCGGGAAGATGCTGGGAATCGTAGGTCCCGGTAAAGATCTTCGGATGGGTCGTGCGCGCGATGCCTTCGCTCATCGTCGAAAGCTCTTCGAAGAGCTTCTCACCTGGTCGAATACCCGTGAAGCGAACCTCGATATCCTTGTCCGGTTCGAGTCCGCTCAAACGAATCAGGTCGTGGGCCAGATCGAGAATGCGAACCGGCTGCCCCATATCCAAGATGAAAGTCTCCCCGCCTCGGCTCAGCGCCCCCGCCTGCATGATCAGCTGTGCGGCTTCGGGAATGGTCATGAAATAGCGAGTCATGTCCGGATGAGTCACGGTGATCGGGCCGCCGTTCTCAATCTGTCTCCGAAAAATCGGAATCACGCTTCCCGCTGAACCGAGCACGTTGCCGAAACGCACAGTGGAAAAAAGCGTGGCGCTCTGAACCGAGAGTGCTTGAACGTACAACTCGGCCGCGCGCTTGGTCGCACCCATCACTGATGCGGGATTCACCGCCTTATCGGTCGACACCATGACGAAGCGTTCGACTGCGAGCGTGTCCGCTAGATCGGCCACCACCTGGGTTCCGAGCACGTTGTTCTTCACAGCTTCGGCCGCATTCCACTCCATCATGGGCACGTGCTTGTGCGCAGCCGCGTGAAAGACGATCAACGGTCGGTTGTCCCGAAAGACCTGAGTCACTCTTGGCACATCGGTGATGTCTGCGACACAGGGCACCACGTCGAGGTCCGGGAAGGCTCCGCGGAGCTCCGAATGAATCTCGAACAGATTGTTTTCGGCACGCTCGACCAGCACGAGGCGAGAAGGTCGGTACGCCGCGACTTGGCGGCAAAGCTCGGAACCAATACTTCCGCCCGCGCCCGTCACCAGCACCGGCTGATCGCGAATGACGCCAGCCACGGACTCGGTGTTCAGCTTCACCTGTTCGCGTCGCAGGAGGTCCTCGATGGCGACCTCGCGAATGCGCGAGAGGTTCACGCGCCCCCCGACGATTTCATAGGCGCCGGGGACGATCTTCACCGTCAATCCGGCGTCCTTACAGCTTTCCGTGATGCGGCGAATGTCGGAACCGGGCGCGTTCGAGATGGTGATCAGTGCCTGCTTCGCGCGGTACCTCTGCGCAAGGCTGAGCAAGTCCTTTGTCGTGCCCTGAACCTTGATCCCGTGGATCACTGCACCTTGTTTCACCGGATCGTCGTCGACGAAAGCCACCGGCTGAATACCAAGGTCGGGACGCCGTGCGATCTCCTGCGCGATGAGAACGCCGCCCTGCCCAGCACCCACGAGAAGCGTAGGGGCCTGCGGCGCCTCCCGACGTTGATGCTGCTTGGATGCTACGCGTTCGCCTAGCATCCGCCGAAGCGCTCGAACTCCGCTGAGCCCGATGAACGACAAAACGAAGTCGCCAAGCAGAACGCCCAGCGGCACGATGCCGTAGCGCGCTAACGGGAAGCGGTCGACGAGCAGGGGACTCAAGAAGCGAAGGCCGATCAGGACGGCGGCGGCAGAGGCGATCGCACCGAAAATCCGCACCGCGTCGCGAAGGCCGATGTAGCGCCAAGAGAACCGAGTAATACCAAAGCCCGAAAGAAACGCGTACTGCAACAGCACGACGTACGGGAGAACGATGATGAGCTGCCGGAACATGACCCTCGGCACCGACCAATCGAATCGGACCAGCATGGCCAGGAAGAAGGCAAGCATCAGGACACTGATGTCGATCAAGAACTGCGAGGTCCGCGTCTTGAGCCGGCCCATCATGGATGGTCCTCCATGACGGTCTCTTGGTACCAAAGCCAGAACTCGCGGACCCCCTGTTCGACGGTGATCGTCGGGGCGTAGTCGAGGAGCTCCGTGGCTCTGTCGATATTGGCGTAGGTGTATTCCATGTCCGCCGCCGGCATGGGCCTGCTGACGAGCTTCGAGGGCCTGCCGGCCTGTTCCTCGATGAGTCGGACGAAGTCCGCCAACAGCGTCGGCTTCCCGCGACCGAGGTTGATCACCTGATATCCGAGCGGGCGATCCGCGGCGGCCAGCAGGCCTTGGACGATGTCATCCACATAGGTCCAGTCTCGATGCATCTGCCCGTTGTTGTACAGCGGGACTTCTTTGCCGCGGAAGATGTTGTCGAGCACCAGATACGCCATCATATCTGGGCGCCCTCGGCGGCCGTAGACGGTGAAGAATCGAAGCGCCGTGAAGTTCTGGCCAAAGATGTGAAAGTACGAGTGCCCCAGCAGCTCCGCGGCGCGCTTGCTGGCGGGATAGGGGGCAAGTGGGCGGGCGGCGGCGTCTGTCTCGATGAATGGCATCACCTCCGTTCGACCGTACACCGACGACGTCGAGGCAAAGACAAACAGGGGCTGACCATGCCGTCGGGCCGCCTCGAGCAGCGTCAGGGTTCCGCCGAGGTTCACATCGAGGTAGAGCTTCGGGTCCTCGATAGACGCGCGAACCCCGGCCATTGCTGCGAGGTGGATGATCGCATCGAACCGGTGCTCCGAAAACAGCGCCTCCATGGCGTCCTCGTCGCGGACGTCCGCACGGTGAAAGATGAATTTCTCCGGATCGGGGGCCGTCGAGCGGACTTCGTGGAGGTTGGCCTCTTTGCGGGCTGGGTCGTAGTAATCGTTGAGATTGTCCACCCCAACGACGGTATCGCCCCGGCGCAGCAACGCGGAGGCTGTGTTGCTACCAATGAAACCAGCCGCGCCGGTCAGTAGGATCGTCTTCATCTCCCCCTCGTGCACACTAGTATAGGTCCTTATCCGCCCAGATTGCTTGGCCCGACCATACGCGTCGGAATACCATATCCTGGTGCAGGCCATGCTCTTAGCAGCCGGGCTCGGAACGCGCCTCCAGCCGCTGACCGAACTCCGGCCCAAGCCCATCGTCCCGGTGGCCAATCGTCCGCTCGCGGGCTTTGCGATGGAGCACCTGGCGCGAAGTGGCGTCCGAAGCATCGTGGCCAACACACACCCACAGCCCGATCAGGTCGAATCCGCGCTGGCGGCCGCATGCCCACCAGGGGTGACGCTGCGGTTTTCCCGGGAGGGACGCCTCCTTGGGACGGGCGGCGGCCTCAAGAGGGCGAGCGAGCTGTTCGACGACCCACAGGCCTCCGTGGTGGTGATGAACGGCGATACCCTCTTTGCCCCCGACCTCGAGCACGCCTCCGCGGAGCACCTGGCGCGCGGGGCTGTTGCAACAATGATACTTCGCCGAACGCCTCACCCAGAGCGCTTCGGGGCGATTGGCATCGATCGGGAGGGTTGGGTTCGAACCCTTCTCGGCACCCCAAGCGATTCACGGGCCGAGGAGGCGTTGATGTTCACGGGCGTCCACATCCTGGCGCCGCGGGCCCTGTCTTCGATGCCCGAATCGGGCTGCGTCATCCGAACCGCCTATCGACACTGGGTCGACAGCGGAGAGCCGGTACTTGGAATCGTCGACGATTCACCCTGGGCCGATCTCGGAACCGTGTCCGAATACCACCGACTAAATCTAGAGCTCGCCTCAGGTTTATTTGCGTGGGAAGGCGTCGAACCTCGCGATGGAAGTCTGCTAGCGCCCTCGGTCGAACCTTCCGCGAATGTGCAAAACAGTGTCGTCGGCGCAGGTGCCCGAGTCGGCGAGGGCGTCACACTGCAGCGATGTGTGGTCTGGCCCGGCACCACGGTCACCGAATCAGCGACCAACGCGGTGATCACACCGAGCCACCGCATCGACGTCAACTGACCCCGGCACCTTCCAAAAAGGTGACAGTCCCCTTTTTCGATTCAGCTGAGGCCCATCACTTTGGTGAGCACTACGGTGATGTTGTCTGGGCCGCCGGCTTCGTTGGCACTTTCGATGAGCCTGTTTGCCGCCGTCTGAAGGTCTTGATGCGAACCCACGATGCGTTGGATGTCCGGGTCTGACACGGGGCCACACAAGCCGTCGCTACAAAGCACGTAGATATCGCCAATCTCGGGACGGTCGAGAACCGTGTCGACCTTGACGGTGGACTTCATGCCGAGCGCGCGAACGATCACGTTCTTGAGCGGGAAGTTTTCGATCTCTTCTTCCGAGAGTCGCTTCATCTTGATGTAGTCGTTCAGCAGCGAGTGGTCCGCCGTGAGCTGTTCCATCTTGCCATCACGGATACGGTAGACGCGACTGTCTCCAACGTGCGCGATCAGTACGCCGTCTTCGACGACCAGGATGCCGACGACCGTCGTACCCATGCTGTGCATCTGCGGATCTTTTTGAGCCGCTTCGTAGATGCGTAGGTTCGCCAGCTTGATCCCAGTGATCAGGCGGTTCTCTTCGTAGCCGCGGCCCTTGTCCATCTTGTATGGCCAGGTGGCTTCCGGATCCGCGCTCGTCGCTCGGAAGAAATCACGCAAGGTGTCGATAGCCATCCCGCTTGCGACTTCGCCGGAGGCGTGTCCGCCCATACCGTCTGCCACCACGAAGAGGTTGTCCTCCTCGGCGAGCATGAAACTGTCCTCGTTGTGGGTGCGCTTCATCCCCACATGCGTGTCGCCAATGGCCAAGACTCGAGCTCGTGACATGTTCCCCTTCGAATCCCCCTGGAATACGAGATTAGCGAGCTGGCGACGGCCAAGTCAACGAAACCGGCCTATACTCGCCCGAACGTGTCGACTGACCCTGAAAATGAGCTCGCGGCAGTCATCGCTAGCGCCCGAGAGCTGCTGCAATGGG
>CAYZDM010000177.1:0-6304 GCA_964476875.1 uncultured Sandaracinaceae bacterium
GACGCGCGCGGGAAACGTTGGCGGGTCTTCGAGCAGAGTGAATACGAGCGGAGCGCGCAACGCTTCACGGTCCACTATCGCTATCTGGCCGAAGACGATGGCGAAGAGATTCTGACGTCGATCCGCCACCGCTATCTACGTCTGGAGGAAACACTCGAAGCCCTCGAAGATTCGGGCCTCGAGTGCGTCATTGCCCATGGGGATTTCGACCAACGGGTCTATGACCGCGACTCCGAACGCATGATCATCACCGCCCGAAAGAGCAGCTGAAGCATCTATCGACACCCGCATTGCCCCCGTGGTAGCGTCGGGCCTTCGGAGGTAGTCATGAACGCAGCAACTTGGTTGGGCGCTTTCGTTCTTTGTGGCGCCCTATCGGGCTGCGGCGACGATGATGCGGGAAGCACCGTAGCGGGCGTGTGCGAGTCTTTCTGCGCGACGCTGGACGGGTGTGGGTACGGCCTGATGTCGGGTCCGTGCCAATCTGAATGCGAGTCGGACGCACAAGACGCGGCATCGATTTCTAGCGCCTGCGCCTCCGCAGCGACAGCCGAAGGTCGATGCATCGGCGCGCTCTCCTGCGAAGGCTTGGAGGCCTGGATCGACGACGGCCCGGACGCCCCGTGCCAAGCCGAAGATGCGGCGACCGACGCCGCGTGCAACTAGCACCAGGCCCCCGTTGCAGGGGGAAGAAGTGGCCCGCCTAGTCGAAGCTGAAGGTGTACTCCGCACCCATTCGAGGAGCGGAGAACCTCGGGAAGTCGATCGTGAGCAGCTTCTTGGCGACGCAGCCTTGGAAGGCCTTGCTGCCAGGCTTGGTGGTCGCGCCGGTGACGTCGCCCTCGCCCGAGATGACCATTTGAATCGAGACGCGACTCATTCGCGTCTTCTTGAGCTCTCTTAGGACGCAAGCCTGGAAAATCCCGTTGACGTTTCGATTCATGATCTCGGAGACCTTGGCCGAGCTCAGGTGTGCCTGGCCTTCGTCGTTGTCGAGGTCTCCGAGCTCGGCTGGCTCGAGCATGGCCTGTACATAGGAAGGCAACCGCCCCTTTGCGCGCATCGCTTTCGCCGACGCGAAGCCAAGCCCGGTGTCGCCGCCGCTCGCCATGCCCTTGGGCGGCAAGGCGAGTGCGTACGCTTTGGCGGTGCCGGGAACCAAGACGTGCGGGGTGTCTGCGCTCGACTGTGCGTGACTGGTGCTCGATGAGGTCGCTAGGCCGCTGAACGCAGCGAGCGCAACAGCAGTGCCGATCGTCAGGGCATTCTTGTTGAAATGACTCATCATCGCCTCGCCTGCTTCATCTTCTGGTCTTGCGCGTCGGCGCGTTCTTTCGCGACCATGGCGCGCTCGGCGTTGCCCGGATGCGATGCTTTGAGCGACTTCTTGCCGCTATCGTCGCTCAGCTCTGCAAGCTTGCTGAACGCGCTCTCCATCGCGTGGTAGTCGTGACCGTGTTTGACCATGAAGTTGAACCCGTACTCGTCCGAGGCCGCTTCATCATTCCGTGAGAACTTCGCATTCAGGACGTCGTCGATGAACTTGCCGATCTGGCCGTCGGTCAAGACCTTGCCTGCCGATCCGGTGTTGGCGGAAGCCGCGTCCTTGCCCGCGGTGACACTGTAGGCCTTCTGGTATTGCTTCTTTGCATGCTGAAGCTTTACGTGGCCGATTTCGTGACCGATGACGCTGAGCACTTCGTCGTCCGCCATGATGAACATCAGACCCGCCATGACACGAATGCTCCCGTCGGGCGTCGCGAACGCGTTGACGTCCGCGACGTTGTAGAGCTTGAAGTTCAACGAGAGTCCATCCTCTGACTCCATGCCCTTCACGAGAGCGTTGAAACGCTGCGCCAGTGGATCGCCGTCCGGCACGACCGAATTTTGCTCGTCCATCGCCGCCACGGATTGGAGCGAGAGCTTCTTCATGTCTTCGTCGGAAAGCGTTGCTGCTTTCGCGGCCTTCTGAACCGCGGCGACGTTATCTTTCTTGAGCATCTTACGGCCGAAGTCGGCGTGTGCCGCTGCGGCGAACGCAAGAATGCAAACTACGAGCAGTGTCTTCTTCATGAACGTGAACCCCCGGCTTTCAAGCTAGCAAGACGCAGGGGCTGTCGGCCGCCGCTTTGTAAGCGGGCTCACGAATCGTTGGCCGTCACCGCTGTTGGGAGGTGCAGGGCGGCCCACGAAGCGACCGGATGGATCGACAGCCAGTCGAAATCGATCGACGAGCGTTGGTACTGGCGGCGCTTCACCCCTCGTCGCGCCCGGAGCATGTGGTCGAAGCGCAACCGCGATATCCTCGGGAGCCTCATCGAGGAAGGACGGATGCAGCCCGACACCAGAGCAAAGCCGCTCGCAACGTTCATCGAGATGCTCCGCGAGGGACGCAAGCTCTACGTGCATCGATGATCACTGGTCGGGGCGACTGGTTTCGCACCAGCGACCGCGACGGGATCCACGCTGACCTCAAGGCAGAGCACCTCGTCACGGGCAACCTCGCCGAGTTGAACGGGAAGTACAAGCTCCGCGTCGCCGCTGTGACGTACGAGTTGGGTGGGTTTATCGGCAATCATCACCATGCAGGGCCAGGGCTTCGGTGTGTCACTTCCGGTACCCTTACCTATACACAAGAGGGCGAGACTTCGAACTTCGGCCCGGGCGACTGCTTCTACGAGTCCGGCAACGCGGATCACCACGCGCGCAACAACGGGGACGAGCCCGTAGAGTTGTTGAACTTCCAAGTTCTGCCGAGTGAGTGGGAAGGATCGTCGGCAATCACGGTCACGGCGGTTCCCGAATAGGCACACCCATCGTCCTAGCGACGCCGCGCGCTGACTCGAAAGGAAATGTTGTGAGCAACTTCGTCAACCTAAACAAGACGCTTCTGTCGATGCAAATCGATCCCGCCACTGCAAAGCAACCAATCAAGCGCATGTTCGTCGCTGACGGAGACTTCTTGTCCGCCAACGTTTCGATCCTCACAGATAGCGAGAATGCGCTACACACTCAGCCAGACCACGATGAGATCGTTCTCGTGCTCGAGGGTGAGGTTGAGTTTCGTGTTGGGGAGGAAGTGCGTCGCGTCGGGCCTGGCGACCTCATCTTCATCCCTCGCAATACCGTCCACGGCCCCATTCTTGGTGAGGAGAAGCATTTTTCAGCACTTTCCGTGTTCGCCCCCTTTTTCGATCGGGAACGGCCGAACATCGAGTGGGACCGAGACGAGCCATAGCGGAGTCGGAACGGGGCCATATCGTCGGGTGGGAAAGAGCCGACCGAGGTTGCCGTGGCGGTTCGCACGAGGAACACACCGCCCCGATGAGGCGCTGGCACTCTCCGGCTTGCCTACTATCTTCCTCGGGAGTTGGCCCGTTCAATCGAAAGCCCGCCTGAGCGTGTTCAGGGGCGTCGAACGCTTCGCGCGACCGCTTTGTCGGATGCTGTCGACCTGCCGCGGCTGCCATTGCGGAGGGTCGACGGACTGCCAGGACAGGGTGGGGAGCACCAAGTTCGCGACTCTATTGGGCAGCTGCGCGACATGCACGGCTTCATGCAAAATCGAAGGGAGCGATTCGGTCCGAACTTCGCACATGGCTACTTCGGATTCGTCACACTTGCTGTGGGCGAGCCAGAGCTGGTGCGCGAGCTCCTCATGGACCGGGGCACGAATTTCTCCAGCCGCATGGGCTGGGATTTCTCGATCGGCGAACTGTTCGAAGGGGGCCTCATGCTCCGAGATTTCGATGACCATCGCGCCCAACGAAACGTCATGCAGTCTGCGTTTCGGCCTGCCGCGATGCGCGCGTACCTCGATATCATCAATCCGATCATCGCACGTGGGCTGACACAGTGGGGCCGTAGCCCCACCTTTCGCTTCTTCCCAGCGATCAAACAACTGGGCTTGCAGGTCGCGACCGAGCTGTTGTTGGGCGAATCGCTCGACGCTCGGATGGGGCGAAAGATCGGCCGGTCGTTCGTCGACGCGGTGCACGCTGCCGTCGCGATCGTGCGCCGACCGGTACCGCCGGGACGCTACTGGCGCGGGATGCGGGGCCGTGCCTTTCTCGAGCGTTACTTCGCGTCACAGATCGAGGAGCGAAGGCGGAGCACCCGTACCGACATGTTCTCCGAGCTATGCCGCGCCCAGGACGAGGCTGGCGACCGTTTGAGCGACCAGGAGATCGCGCAACACATGATCTTCTTGGTGTTTGCGGCGCACGACACCACCGCGAGCGCGGTCACGACTGCGGTCTGGGCGCTCGGGGAACATCCCGAGTGGCAGGAGCGCTTGCGACGAGAGATCCTCAAGCACGAGAGCCCGGTCATGCCATACGACGCACGCGACGCGCTGGTAGAGACCGACTGGGTCTTCAAGGAAGCGATTCGGATGCAGCCACCAGGCGCGTTCATGATGCGTCGCACGGTTCGAGAGGTTCAGCTCGGCCCTTACCTTCTTCCCAAGAACCTTTCGGTATCGCCCTCTTCACGGATCACTCACTACCTACCCGACTGGTGGACCGAACCGAATCGGTTTGATCCAACGCGCTTCAGCCCGGAGAGAGCCGAACACAAACGACACCCGGGGCTCTATTACCCGTTCGGCGGCGGAGCCCACATGTGCCTCGGTATTCACCTCGCGACGATGCAGGCCAAGGCGTTCCTGTATCAGTTTCTGCGGCGCTACTCCGTCGTTCCGAGGGGCCGCCGCCCGACCTCGTTCCAATCGGTACCCATCCCACATCCCAGAAACTCGCTTCCGGTTGAGCTGGTTCCCGCAGCGGGGTGATCTCGCCGTCTATTGCGCGCGACTCGCCTGAACGAAAAGCTCCCCGTCCAAGCCACGGCTCACCTGAAGCGACCAGGGCCGACAACAGACGTCGCAGTCCCGAATCAACTCGCCTTCGTTCTGCGGATCGATGTAGATCTCAACGCGTTCGAAGCAGTACGGGCAGGTCAGCCAGGCAGTGTCGTCCATCGCCATCTACGATAGCAGGTCGACCACATTCAGGTGTCCCTAGCGATGTCGGGGAAAGTGGCTTTGGTCGGGCTTGACGGCCATGTCCGCGATTGCGAACGTTCCTGTGCCCGACGGTTCAAACATTACTTTGCTGGGTTGGGATGCTCCCTTGGAGCATTCGACTGACGTGCCGAATGCCGCAAAACGGGCATATTCTTGACAAGATCACCCTGCGAGGTGATCAAGAGCCATGAAGAAGCTCCTCTCAATCGCGTTGCCTATCTGTCTTCTGGCGCTGGCAGCATGCACTTCCGTGGAGACGGCTGCGGGCGGCGAAGGCGCGGCGTGCTATCCGAACGGGACATGCGATGCGGGGCTCGTCTGCTCGGGTGGCGTTTGCGCCAGCCCTGGCACAGACGGGGGCGTTGACGGAGGAGGCGGTAGCGGCGGAACCAGCGGAACCGGCGGAACCGGCGGAACCGGCGGAACCGGAGGCGCGTGCAGCGGCGACTACGGTCTCGAGCCCGAGTTCTTTGCCGAGTGCGCGGCAGAGTCGTGTTGTCCTGAGCTGGATTCGTGCGTCGCAGACGAGACATGTGGCGCTTGTCTCGCGTCGCCTACGGTGGAGTGCGAGACGAATTCCCTCTTCACACAACTTACCGGATGTCTGGACGCAGCCTGTCCCACGACCGTCTGCGGCACCGACGTCGGCTTCTTCGGAGTCAATGATCCGATCGCGTGCAACACGTGCATCGACGCGAATTGCTGCGTTCCGTTCGTGGAGTGCCTCGGTGGAGAAGGGTCCCCCGACTTCCTCGCCTGTACCAGTTGCATCGATGACCCCAGTGGGGCCGAATGTCTCAGTGCGCCGCCGGCTACACAGGCTGCAGCCGGAGAATCTGTCACGTGCCAAGACACCTCATGCGCCGTGCCCTGCGAGCTGATCGAGGAATAGATCGAATGGATCCCCTGATGGCTTGCCCGCATCGCCATGTTTAGGGCTCGTCACTTCATATCATCTGATTTCACGTCCCCACGTCAACCTCAGGTCAGCGAGAACGGTCTAGCCAAGGCGCTCCTCTCACTCATCGGAATAGCGAGGTGGCTCACAGTGCCTCGCGAGTAGTGAGCCTCCGTGAAGAATTGCGTATAGTGTTCCCATCCTGAGGATCGAGAGGTTTAGATGTATCGTGCGATTGGTTTGATTTGTATGCTGGTGTCGACCGCCGCGCTTGTCGTTGGATGTAGTGGTGACGGCGAAGGTGGAGGCGGCTCAGCCGGCAGCGGCGGCATGGGCGGTTCGGCCGGAATCGGCGGCATGGGCGGTTCGGCCGGTGTTGG
>CAYZDM010000178.1:0-6296 GCA_964476875.1 uncultured Sandaracinaceae bacterium
GGTGATGCCTAGTGGCTCCCCGATCGAGTTACGGAGCTCGAAAATCGTGCGCTCGCTCCCATCGTCATCCACGAAGCTCAGCCGGAAGTAGTTTCCCCATTCGTGGTAGTGCGCCAGCACATAGTAGATGTTGTAGTCCGTGGAGACGCCAAGGTCGCAGGTCATCGCGAATCGCGATTCGGCTCGGGGTGCGATGTCGAGCGCGGTGTTGGTAAACGCGATGGGGCGGAGTCGAACTTGAACCTCTTCTTCGGGAACAGTCTCGATGTCGAAGGTCAGCGCAGTGTCGACGGGCGCTGCCGACGCGTTGACGAGGTGGACACCGCCCACGATCTTGTGCCTCGGTGGGATCTCGAGGACGGCACCTTCTTGAAAAGCCTGAAGCTCTTCGAGGGCCTGAGTGGACTGAGCGAAGAATGCGCCACCGGCCAACCCGGCCGAGACATCATGGAAGTCGCGGTCGTCGCAGTTCCAAGTGCCGTCCGGGCCCGGGTAGGTGTCCTCGGGAACGAAGAACCAGTTCGAATGATGCCAGGCGCCATCGTTTCGTTGCCGGATCTTGGAGACGTACAGTGGCCCGTCGTTGTCGAGCGTCCAACTTTGGCAGACGCCACTGATCTCTTCCCCGTCGTCGATCGTCAGCGATTCGAACGAAAGCGTCATCGTCGGGGTGATCTCGCTCGTTTGCGCCGGTTGAGTGCAAGCGAGCGCCACTAGAGACAAGAGCAAAGTTGGGATGAGTAGCTTCACGGGCCTACGGTCCCGCGGTTGGAGCTTTTTGGCAAGGGTGGGCGCGTTCCAGAGTCGAGATCGCACGGCGGCTCCAGCGGATGCTACCGTTCGGCCGCCCATGACTTCCCCAGCGCAGACGCCGATCGACACCGAACCGCGCGCCCGCTGGGCGCTCATGGTTCTGTTGCTGGCCTACATTCTGTCGTTCATCGACCGGAACGTCATGGCCATCTTGGTCGGACCGATTCGCGAGTCGTTCGAGATTACCGACTTCCAATACGGGCTTCTACACGGGTTGGCCTTTACCGTGTTCTACACGTTCCTGGGCCTTCCCATTGGCTGGTTGGCGGACAAGCGAAGCCGACGGACGATCATCGGCGCGGGCGTCGTGTTCTGGTCGGTCCTCACCTGTACGTGTGGACTGGTCCGTAGCTTTGGTGGACTGTTCGTAGCGCGCATGGGAGTCGGGGTTGGAGAAGCCGCACTGTCTCCGCCCGCGCATTCACTCCTGAGCGATCTCTTCCCCGCCAAGGTGCTGCCTCGGGTCATGTCGGTGTTTACGCTTGGGATCACCATTGGCGGCGGCATGGCCTACATGGTGGGCGGTTGGGTGCTGGGCACTGTTGATGATGTTCAGTGGGTTCTTCCCATCATCGGAGTACTCGAGCCGTGGCAGCTGACCTTCATCCTCGTAGGGCTCCCGGGGTTTGCGGTCGGGGCACTGGTGTGGACGATTCGAGAGCCGGCGAGGCGCGGAAGGAGCCGGGCCGAAGGGGAAGGCGTGCCCGTTGCCGAAGTGCTCCGTTACTTCCGGCTCCACTGGCGACTGTACGGCGCGATCATTGGCAGCGTATCCATGTTGTCTGTTCTCGGGTACGGGACGATCACTTGGTATGTCGAGATGCTGATCCGAAATTTCGGCGCGGAGGCCAGCGAGGTTGGACCGAAGTTTGGTTGGATTTTCATCGTCGCCGGAAGCGCCGGAGCGCTGACCGGCGGGTTCTTGGCGGTGCGGTTCGGTCGTCGATACAAGGACGCCAACCTGCGCGTGGTGTCGCTGGCAGCGATGCTTTGGGTAGTGCCCGGGATCCTCGGGCCGCTGATGCCCACGCTGTCGGGCGCCTTGTGGATGGCGGTACCGATCTTGTTCCTGATGAGCAGCTACTTCGGTCCCGCGATTGCGGCGCTTCAAACCGCAACCCCCAACGAGATGCGCGCCCTAGCGTCGGCCTTGCTGTTGTTTGCAGCGAATCTCTTTGGGCTTGGGCTGGGTCCCCCGCTGATCGGAGCGCTGACGACCCATGCGCTCGGGGGCGACCACACTTTGCACCTCGCGCTCGCCGGGTTGGCGGCTGTATTCGCGCCGATGGCCGCAGTCATAGCGGCATCCGGATTCGGCAGCTACCGAGCACGCATGGAGAGTGTCGATGCCTAAGTTGCGACCGCTCGTCATGATGTCATTCATCGTGGGGTGCCTTGGAAGTGGCAAACTCGGTACCGGCTGCCATGGGCCTTCGGAGAAGGGGGCGACCGCTTCTTCGAGAGACGAGATGCGTCGGCTGCTCGGCGAGGACACCCCCGAGTCTTTCCGGTGTCACCCTGCACGACTCTGCGCGCGTTGACGCTGTGCTCGACTTCTACACCTCGGGGCATGCTGCGGAGGCGGTGCTTCTCGGCATGGACGGGCAGGTGCTTCCCGGTTGGGCGCGTGAGTTTGGGGATGTCTTTCCCACCAACAGCATTCAAGTTCTGAGAGGTGCGCCGGCCAAGGACAATGACGCGTTCGCGGCAGGGAACATCCTGCTCTCCAGCCGAAACCTCGACGATGGGCGCCTCATCTTGTTCGACAACGGGAGCGCCCGCCGTGGCTCCGCGGTGCAGATCTTCGACAAGACCAACAAGCAACTGGCCTCCGAGTATCGAGGCACCGACGTGCATCCCTTCTACTCACGAACTTGCCGCGTTTGGGGACACTCCCCCCCCTTCTAACCCCTTGAATTCACATGATTACTGCGCCGAAGATCGCAGGCTTGTCGGCGACGGTCGCTGCGATCTTTGCCTGAGGAGTGCAGTTGTTTCGCAGGGTTAGGGAGCCGGGGAGTGTCCCTAGTTGTAGTTGCGGGCGACTATTTCGCTTACTTTGCCGCGTTTTTTGGCGTTGCAGTTGATGGCTCGGGGGGCGGCTACGGTGGCGATGTTGAAGTCTTTGTAGAGGTGACGGATGAAGGGGACGTCGCTGTTGGACAGCATGAGCTTGCAGCCTCGACGGTCTAGGGCCTCGTAGACGTCGCGTAGCCGAGTCTGGTCCTCTTGGGAGAAACCGTCTCGTGCGTACGCGGTGAAGTTTGCAGTTTGGGAGACGGGCTCGTACGGCGGATCAAAGTAGACAAAATCGCCGGGCTTGGCGTTCTCGAGTAGCGCGTCGAAGGGTGAACATTCCAGCTTCGTACCATGGAGGGCGCGACTCGCCCCACGCAGTCCCTCTTCGTTCAAGATTCGCGGATTCTTGTAGGAGCCGACCGGAACGTTGAACTCGCCCTTGCGATTCACGCGGTGTAAGCCGTTGAAGCAAGTCTTGTTGAGGTAGATGAACATGGCGGCCCGCTTCGCCGTGGCCACGCGCCGGCCCTGGTTATACCGTTCGCGGACCTCGTAGTAGCTTTCCTTCGAGTGACTGCCCGCCAGTCCGCGGAGCGCGCCGATCACGGCCTCCACGTCGTCGCGAATCACACCGTAGGCGGCCACCAGGGTGGGGTTGATATCCGTCAGCAGCGCACGCCTCGGGCGACGCGAAAAAAAGAGCGCGCCACCGCCGACGAACGGCTCGACGTGGCGCATGTGCTCTACCCCCTTGGGGAGCAGCGGTCGTAGTTGGCTCAGCAATCGGCCCTTTCCCCCGACCCACTTCACGAAGGGAGCTGCCTCCCGTGGCTGTTGCTCTTGCCTCACCGCGACCGCTGCAGATGTCGTCATCTGTAGTATGATCACCTACATGCGCCGGAAAGCGCAAAAACCCGGCTGCAAACGGGGGAATTCCGATCTGGTTTCGCCTAGTTGGAGCCCTGGGCTACTGGGCTTCGGCGACCATTTCCCGCAGCCGATCGACCGCCTGTTCGAGCACGGGCATCGGAGGTCCGAACGAGAAGCGCATGTGCTCGATGAAGCGCGACGGCCGGCCCGTCCGGCGCTTGCCGGGGTTCACGTCGAAGAAGTGGCCGGGAACGCAGATGACCTGTCGATCAAGCGCGGCCTTGAAAAAGTCGTCGCTGTTGCGAAGCGAAGGGGGCAGGCCGCTTAGGTCTCCCCAGGCGTAGAAAGTGCCCTGTGGCTCGACGTCGAATTGTACGCCGATGTCTTTCAAGCTCTGCACCAGGAAGTTCCGCTTCTTCTGGAACTCGGATTGAAGGGCCTGGGTCTCCGCGAGCGTTGGTTCTTCTTGAACGAGATTGATCGCCGCTCGTTGCATCGGGGCCACACCGCCACCGTCGAGAAACGAACCCGCGCTCGCAGCCGACTCGATGACTGGCTTCGGTCCGACGATCCAGCTCACCCGGAAGCCAGGGTATCGCCAGTTCTTCGTGAGGCCGTCGAACACCACGATGGGATCTTCGTCGACGTCTTCGACGTACTGCGCCGCGCTGACGATCGACGGTTCGTCGCCCCAGACGTAGTGCGAATAAAACTCGTCGAGCAAAAGCGCGCAGTTCAAGTCGCGTGCCGTTTCTACCCAACCAGCCAGCGTGTCACCTTGCACGACCTTGCCGGTGGGGTTGCAGGGGTTGCTCGCGAGAATGGCGCTCAGGCCCCGGCCGAGGATTTCCTCTTCGAGTCGCTGGCGGCTGAACTCGTACCCTTGCTTTGGATCGAGCAGGATCGGAATCGGAAGGAATCGACGGAACACGTCGAGGAGCTCTTCGTAGGCGGTGTAGTCTGGCAGGAAATGCCCGAGGTGAATCGGGGCAATCGCAGCACAAGCACGCATCACGGCCACCCGACCGCCGCCCGCGATGCAGACGTTCTCCGCGGAGTACTGCGATTTCATTCCCCGCCGGAAAAGCTGGTTGTAGAGGCTGGCCACCGCCTCGCGGAGCTCCCAAACGCCAGCTACCGGCGCATAGTCGAGGTCATCCGGTCGGACGGGGATGCTAGTAACGCGTTCGGGCGCGCCGGGTAGGTCGCCGGTGTCTGGCTGACCTTGACCGAGATTGCACCAGCCTGGCGCATCGAGGTGGAACCCGCGCTTCTGGGCCTCGACCGTGACGTAGATGACGCCGGTTCGGGGGACAGCTCGAAAAGCCGCGACCTCCGCGAGTTCGTTCGACGGGTTGGACTCTTGCTGGCTCATGCGCCGCAGGACTCTAGCAGAAGTCCCGAAATGGGATAGCCTTCACCACATGGACATCTTGCGTATCGAGGAGCTGATGGTCGATTGCGTCGTCCGGGTGTACCCGCACGAACGCAACGCCTCACAACCGCTCCGTGTCGACGTCGAGATGCGCCTAGAGACCGAAACGTCCGCGATAAAAGAGAGTCTGCGATCCACCATCGACTACGCCGTCACCGCATCGCAACTGGTGTTCCTTCTTCGTAGTTGTCGATTTCGCTTGCTCGAGACCGCGGGCCACGTGCTCGCCCGCTACCTCCTCGTGCCTCCCGCGCCCGACGAGCGTCGCGCCCAGGTCGACTCCGTCTCCGTGCGGCTGACCAAGCCCGGCGCGCTTCGCGGATTTGCGATTCCTTCCCTCGAGATCGAGCGCAGTGCCTCGTGGTGCAGCTTCGAGGTCGAACAGAAGCCGTTCGGCACCGTCGACGTGGTCTACGAAACCAAGGGCGCTGGCATCTATCGCCTCAACGTTGCGCCCGGGAAGAGCATCCCGCTTCACATGCATCAGCAGATGCGAGAATCCGAGATGGTGTTGGGCGCGGGGCTCCTGTGTCAGGGGCAGCCCTGCGCGCCAGGCACGGTGCATCGTTGGCCCAGGGGCGCCGCGCACACGTACAACAACCCGACCGACCGGTACCAGACGATTCTGTGCGTCGACCTACCGCGCTTCATTCCCGAAGACGAGGTTGAGGTAGGGGGCGATCCGGCCGAAGTGCCAGCCGAAGCACCTTGGGGTCCGATCGCGGGGTTGGGCTGAGATGACGGTCTCCGAGGGAGTCGTCATCGTAACCGGGGCGACCAGAGGAATCGGTCGTGCCACGGTCCAGGCGATCCTAGCCCAGGGCGGAAGGGTCGTCGCCATCGCGCGTGACGAGGCCGCGCTGCGAGCGCTCGAGGCGTCGGCACCCGAACGCATCCGATCGGTGAAGGTCGATCTCGCAGATGTCACGCAGGTTCAGGCCGCGGCGAAGCGTGCCATCGACGCGTTCGGGTTTGTAGACGGCCTGGTCAATTGCGCCGGCATCGCGAGCTACGAGCCCATCGTGTCTGCCAGCCTAGAGTCGATCGAGGCCCAGCTTCGCGTCAACCTGATCGCCCCACTTCTATTGTCGCAGGTGGTGGCGTTGCACCTCCGCGGCAAAGGCGGAGCGATCGTGAACGTGTCGAGCACGTTGTCGGA
>CAYZDM010000179.1:0-6246 GCA_964476875.1 uncultured Sandaracinaceae bacterium
GACCAGGATGACCATTTTTCCGTTTCGGATATCTTCGAGTGCGGCAACAACCCGCTCAATTCCGCTCGTCATATGGCCGCCACCATGACGCGAAAGTGAGGCCGCTACCAGGGGACTGCTGCAAATCCTCAGTCGTCTGGCGCGTCCACGCCGGGCTTGCCCATCAGGCTGGCCACGTACTTCGCGAGAATGTCCACCTCAAGGTTGATTCGAGTCCCGTTGGCCATCGTCCCGAAGGTGGTTTCATCGAGCGTGAAGGGGACGAGCATGACGTCGAAACGGGTGCCTGCGACGGTGTTCACCGTCAGGCTCACACCGTTGACCGTGATCGAACCCTTGGGCGCCAGGAATGGAGCGAGGCGATTCGGAACCTCGAAGCTAGCGCGTACATAGTCGCCCTCTGGCGTCCGACAGATGAGCGTGCCCACGCCATCCACGTGGCCGCTCACCAAGTGACCACCCAGACGGTCGCCCAGTGCGAGCGCTCGTTCCAGGTGAACCTGGTCGCCCAAGTTCAAGTCGCCGAGGGTGGTTTTGTCCAATGTCTCGAGCGAAGCGTCTGCATCGAAGTGACCTTCGGAGAATGACTTCACGGTGAGGCAGGTACCGTTGACGGCGATGGATTCGCCGAGCTCGTACGGGTGCATCGTGCACGCGACTCGGACCAGCAGTCCGTCATCCCGTTGGTCGAGATGCTCGATCTTGCCGAGCTGCCCTATCAATCCTGTGAACATTTATCGTGCCCTCTCGAAGTCGCCCGACACCAACCAGTCCGGTCCAAAGGCGCGGACCTGAGCCTCGCCCAATCGCCAGGCCTGCTCTATTGAATCGACACTCACGCCTGTGGCGAGCGGAATCGCCTCGGCGTCTCCCAAGAGACGCGGCGCCACGAAGATGGCAGCTCGATCAGCCAGACCGAGGTCGAGGAAGGTGCCGTGCACGTGAGAGCCGCCCTCGACGAGGAGTCGGAGCACGTCACGCTCCCCCAACACCCGCAGGACTTCGTTCAAGTCTACGCCCCTCGCGTGCGCTGACACGGGGACCAGTTCGACGCCGGGTGCACTCAGCGCATCGCGTCTGGCCTCGTCCGCGTCTGCGGCATGAAAGATCAGCGTCCCGGCGGTCGACGTGCGTCCGGGGTCGAGGATCGCTGCAGTGGGCGGCGTGCGCAGCCTCGCATCGAGTACGACTCGCAGCGGGTCTTGTCCCTCTACGTGCCTGACCGTGAGCTTTGGGTCATCTGCCAGCACGGTACCGATTCCCACCAGGATCGCGTCGCTTTCACCCCGCATTCGATGGGTTTCGGTCCGCGCCTCTTTGCCCGTGATCCATTTCGACTCTCCGGACCGGGTCGCGATCTTTCCATCGAGGGTGACCGCGGCCTTGAGCGTCACGAAGGGAAGCCCTGTGCGAATGTGCTTGGCGAAGTCGGCCACCAACGACGAGCACTCGGACTCCAATGGGCCGACCTCGACGTCGACGCCCGCCGAGATCAAACGATCGATGGCCCCGGCGACATGGGGCGCAGGATCGCGGCACCCGATGAGCACCCGTGCGATGCCCGCCTGAAGAATCACCTCGGTGCATGGACCCGTGCGACCGTGATGGTTGCACGGCTCCAGCGTCACGTAGAGCGTTGCGCCGGCCACCGATCCGTCTGCGTTCTGAATCGCATCGACTTCGGCATGTGCCTGACCAGCCCGCGCGTGGTGGCCTACGGAGATGATGTGCCCGTCGCGAACGATCGCGGCGCCAACCCGCGGGTTCGGGCTCGGGCGACCCCGCTTGGCCTCTTCGATCGCCCGGCTCATCACGCTGCGTTCGAAATCCGCGACCATATTAGTCCCTGAGCTTGGCCAACTCGTCGAGAAACTCGTCGAGGTCTTGGAAGTCGCGATACACACTGGCGAACCGCACATACGCGACCGGGTCTAGCCCCTTGAGTTCGTGCAACACGTGCTCGCCAAGGCGCTTCGACGGGACTTCTTGCGCCCCGGCATCGATGAGCCAGCGCTCCACTTGGTGTAGAAAGCGCTCGAGAGCTTCCGCGGATACAGGGCGCTTTACGCACGCACGCCGGAGGCCCGCCAGCAGTTTTGCTTGGTCGTAGGGTTGGCGCCGTCCGTCGTTCTTGATGATCAGCGGCAGGGTTTGCTCCACCCGTTCGTAGGTGGTGTAGCGCCGCCCGCAATGCTCGCATTCACGCCGACGTCGGGTGACCTCTCCTGCTTGGGAAAGGCGTGAGTCGATCACGCGATTCTCCAACGTTCCACAATAGGGGCAGCGCATATCCGGGCACACGCTAGCGCCGGCGTGGAGGCCCGGCAACGTAGCGCGTCATGGTCGGATTCGAACGAGCCGCACCACCGACTCCAAGTGCGCCGTTTGAGGAAACATGTCGAAGCCGATGAGGCGATCGATGCGGTACCCCTTCTCGGTCGCCAGACCGAGGTCTCGTGCGAGCGTTGCAGTGTCGCATGAGACATAGACCACTCGCTTCGGGCCTGGCAGCACGTCGCTTCCTTCGAACAGCGCTCTGGCGCCTTGTCGAGGCGGGTCGAGCACCACCACGTCGTAGCGACCCTTGGGCGGTTCGTTTGCGTCCCCGACCGCTACGCGTGCTTTCAGATTTCGTCGTTTCAAGTTCTCCTGGCACGCTTCGACTGCACGCGGATCTCGTTCGACTGCGACCAGCGTCTTGGCATGCGCGGCAAGGCCGACGGTGAAATTGCCGATTCCGCAATGGAGCTCGAGGACACGCAAGCCCGCCGGTTCGGCCAAGGTGACTACCGCCTCGACGAGTTTCGCATTCACGCTGTCGTTCGCCTGCGAGAACGTCCCCGCGGGGCCTACGAGCGACTCGCCGTCGGTGAAAGGGATCGTGACCTCGGTGGCGCCCCAGGTGCCTGGCTGTCCTGCGTCCTTCGTTCGGAGGGTTACGCCGGCGATGCTCGGTCGTTTGCAAAGCGCTTCGCAGGCGTCGAATAGCGCTGGGGCTTGATCGCTCGCCGCGTGCAGATCGACGACGACGCGATCGGTGTCAGTGAGCTCGAGTTGAATCTCACCATCTCCACGCAGCGCCGTTCCCAGGCAATCGCGGACTTCGTCCCACCCTCGCTGAAGGGGTGTGGCCAGCACCCCGCACGTCTTGATGTCGAGGACGCGCTTGGAATGGAGTTGACGATAGCCGATTGTGCCGCCGTGCCAGGCGAGCCGCGCGCGACGACGATAGTTGAGCTCCTGGGCCGAGCCAACCCACTCGATTTCGGTGTCCGCACCGCCCGGAAGGCCCCTGCAGGCGTCTCGCAGGAAGCCCTGCTTGATCTCTCGCTGGAGGTCAGGACCGGCGATCATCAGAGGACAACCACCACATCGCTGGGCGTCCTTGCAAGGTGGCTCTCGACGCTCTTCCGCGCCGCGCATCACGCGGACGAGGCGCCCACGGGCCGCGCCTCGTCTGCTCGAGGTGAGGGTCAACTGGATCTGTTCGCCCGGGAGCGCAGCAGGCACCATCACGACCCCGTCCACCGTTTCGACCACGGCGTCGCCTCCGCGCCCGACCGCACGGACATGACCTTCCACTAGGCGCTCAGTGGACATCAGAACTGGAAGTACTGGGTCGGGAGACCCTGATCGAATAAAAAGCGGAAATCGTCGTCGAGCACCGCATGGCGTTCCTCCGCCTCCTTGTTGTCGACGAGCACGACGTTGGTGAAGAGGGCAAAGGTCTCCTTGGTGGCGTTGTCGAGCCACGGAACATACAGCTCTTCAAAACGAATGGAGCCCGACACCGCCGCGTACACGACGGGGAGACGCGCAATGCCCGGACAGGTCTCGTTCAGGTACAGCGTCATCTCCACCGGCGGAGCGAGGCCTCCGAGCTCGATCTCGGTGCCGAGCATGCTTTCCTTGAGTAGCTCCGGGTCGCGGATGAAGACCGCGATTCCGTCGGCGTAAGTCTGAATTTCGCCGCCTCGCTGCACGACGATATCAATGATCTCGACAGAGAAGCTGGGCTGCATCGCGAAAAAGTCAGGATTCAGC
The DNA here is from genome assembly GCA_964476875.1 of uncultured Sandaracinaceae bacterium. Lineage (GTDB taxonomy): Bacteria > Myxococcota_A > Polyangia > Polyangiales > Houyiibacteriaceae > SG8-38. The sequence continues at coordinate 4,045 of CAYZDM010000179.1, forward strand.
GAGTAATCTTGTCCGTCGAGGCCACAGTCAGGCGCCCATACCTGGCCGACGGCGCTACCCTTGCCGCTGCCCTTGGCGCACCCGCCCGCAAGCAACGTGCATAAGGCCAACGCGCAGTTTCTAAGCGATGAAGCCGCCACCGATCACCTCATCACCACGATACACCACCGCTGCCTGTCCGGGTGTAATCGCACGCTGCGGCTCGTCGAAGCGCACCTCGAAGCCGCCACCGGTCGGAGTGACATTCGCCAGCGCTCCCCGATGGCGGTAGCGGATTCGCACCTCGCCATGGAAGGTGTCTACCGGCCGCCCGGACACCCAATGGGCGTCGGTGGCCACGAGTTGCTGGTCGTAGAGTTGGGATTCGTCACCCACGACGACTTCGGCCGTCTCGGGTACGATCCGCAGAACATACCGAGTCCCGCCGCCCCCGAGCCCTAGCCCGCGCCGTTGCCCGCGCGTGAAGTTGGCGACGCCCTCGTGCTGTCCGAGAACCGCCCCTTCGGGATCGACGAGATTGCCCGAGCCGGTCGGGCTCCCCTGCCGATTGATGAAGTCACCTATGCGACCGTCGGGCACGAAGCAGAGCTCCTGCGATTCTGGCTTCTCGGCGTTGGGCACGCCCATCCGCCTGCCGGCCTCTCGGACTTCCGACTTGGTGAGCGCACCCAGTGGAAAGATCAGCTTCTCTAGGGTCGATTGAGGCAAGCCGAACAGAAAATAGCTCTGGTCCTTGTCGTCGTCGCGGCCGCGAAGCAGCCGCAGTCGATCGCCCTCGGAGCGCTCCAAGCGGGCGTAGTGCCCGGTCGCGATATGCGTTGCTTCGAAGCGTTTGGCGATGTCGGCAAGATAGGTGAGTTTCACCGTCCGATTGCAACTCACACAGGGAATCGGGGTTCGACCGGCTTGGTATTCGGTGATGAAGGGGTCCACCACGTTCTTACGGAAGGCCTCTCGTTCATCGAGCACGTAATGTGGAATCCCGAGATGCTCGCAGGTGCGCCGGGCGTCGTCACGGTCCTCAGGCGCGCAGCATCGGCCGACCTGCTGCTCCCCGTCCGCGTCCCAAAGATGGAGCGTCACCCCGATCAAGTCGTGACCCGCCTCATGCAACAGCGCTGCGGCGACGGAGGAGTCCACCCCCCCGCTCATCGCGACCAACACTCGCTTGACTTCAGACATCGGACCTATACTGAACAGACCTACCGTGGGTTGTTACACTTAATGGAAAACAGTATCGCGAAAAAGCAGGGTCAATTTATAGATGTTATTTCAGGTATTTACGTGCGGAAACATCAAACCAAATCAAGTTTTCTTCCCGAGAACTCAAATTTGCTTTAGGTTTTAGCCGCCCTCTCGGGCGAGGACCATCTGAAAAGCCCGCGATGCCTTTTCGATCTCGTCCGCTGTCGTCTCCATACCTAAACTGATTCGAACCGCTGAGCCAGCCCGCCACTGTTCATCTGGATACATCGCGCGAATCACGGCCGAAGGCTCCTGAAGCCCCGACGAACACGCGGCGCCGGTCGCGAGGCAAACCCCCTCAACGTCGAGTGCTGCGACGAGGAGCGGGCCCTTCCAGCCCTCGAAGCTGAGGTTCGACACGGTTCCGACCCGGGGGCTCCGTGCATTGAGGACCGCGCCGCTCTGAAGCAGTTCGCCTTCAAGCGCGTCCCGGAGCTTGCTGACCCGAGGTTGGTCGGCGAGGCGTTGGCGGGTCAGCCGACACGCAGCCCCAAAACCCACCATGCTCAGTGTATCGGGCGTGCCTGGACGCCGTCCCCGCTCTTGGGTCCCCCCGTCGAGTATTGGGTCGACTGTGCGGGTACGGCGCACCCAGCAGGCGCCAGCCCCGGCCGGTCCGCCGATCTTCTGGGCGGCGATCGCGATGGCATCGGCGCCCAGAGCGTTCACGTCGATAGCAACTTTGCCCAGCGCCTGCGTCGCGTCGATGAACAAGAGGGCCTCGCGCGCACGGCAGACCTCTGCATACTCGTGGACCGGAAAGATCGTACCGGTTTCGTGATTCACCCATTGCAGGGCAACGAGGGTGCCGGGCTCGAGGTGGGCCGCCAGCTCGTCGGGAGCTGGCGGTCGGCCGCCCACGACCCCCAGGCGGACGACCTCGCGTCCCTCGGCGCCCAGTCTTCGCACGCTCTCGCCGACCGCTGGGTGCTCGACCTCGCTGGTCACCACCCGAGC
>CAYZDM010000180.1:0-6227 GCA_964476875.1 uncultured Sandaracinaceae bacterium
CTGATGACCTACGGTTTACGAAACCGTTGCTCTACCAACTGAGCTACGGTGGCCTGAGGCCGATGCTGGTAGCGTGACCAAGTCGGTGTGTCAATCGCCCCGTATTTTGGGACTGTCCCCTCTCCGAAGACGCCAGTTGCGAAACGCACGCGCGTTGCGAGACGGATGGGCTTTGCACGCGGGCGGGTTGCTTGATTGGCTGCGGGGTAGGGGACCGTCCCCTTTTTCCGGCTAGTCGTCGTCTTCGTCGGTGTCGTCGACTATTAGTTCTTCTTCGGTTTCGTCGTCGTCGTCGTCGGCAGCAGCGGTGGTTTCTAGGGCTGCGTATTTTAGGTCGACGTCGGCGTCGGAGAGTTGAGTTTCTAGGAGCTCCACGAGTTCGTCGAAGTCTTCGCCGGACCATTCGTCCAGGATCTCGCTGATGAAGTCGTAGAAATCGCCGCTATCTATGCGGCGTTCGATCTCCTCGACGTCGTCGTCGGAAAAGATGCTCACCAAGTCTTCACGCAGTGCGTCGATTTCTCCGTCTTCAATCGCATCTGCGACCGAGAGCCGGACTCGCTGCATCGCGCGCTTGTTTAGGAAGATCTCCATCTGAAAACCCCATACGCGGGTCGAATCGGCGCTACTATAAGAGAGGGTCGGGGGCTGTCAATCTTGTCTGCACGTGATCGAACGCTTTATGCTGCGGCCGTGCCAACCCGCTTGGTCTCGATGTGTCTCTGGGCCCTTTGCCTCGCTAGCCCACAGATCGGCCGGGCGGATTTCGGCGATTTACCCGGGGTCCCCCAGCGCGGGAAGGGTCGATAGCCATCGGCGCCGAGACCGGCCTGGTTGTGCCCCTATCGACCAATCGGCTTTGCCCGGCGGGCTATGAGTGTATCGCCGATGTCGGCTGGGGGGTCGGCCTGAACGCCTCCTATCGCTGGGCAAACGGCATCGGCCTCGGGTTCGGATACGAGTTCTGGCTGCTCACGGCGAATGGCGTCTACGAAACCTCGGTGCCTCAGATGCTGACCGGGTTGCTGCAGTATTCGTTCCTCCCCGACCACGCGACGCATCCTTTGGTTCGCCTTCGCGGTGGTTTTCTGATGCTGGGCCCCTCGTTTAGGGTCGACACCATCGGTGGCACCTTTGAAATCGGGGTGGGCGCCGAGGTCGAGCTGACGTCGAATACGGTGTTCTCGTTTCTGGTCACCGGGAACTTGCTCCGCACCCACTCGTTTACGACCTGGGCCGACAACGCCCCTCGGGCGGTCGACGGCGCACTCGACGCAATGTTGGTTCTGCGGGTCGGGTTCAACTTCCTGCTCTAAAAACACCCCGTATCACCCGTGTTTCTGAGCCTCGATAGGTGGAGATTTCGACAGCACGGCTGTAGGCTGTATCGTTACAGTGTCTTGGCGGGGTCAGTGGATGCAGGCGGGGGCTGAATGAGCGGCGACGCACACCAGAATGGTGATGACGGATCGGGCCCCGGCGAGGGCCCCGAGACGATTGCGCCCGCGCCAGGGACCGAGAGTTGGACCCGCCCCCCCAGGAGGGCCGGGGACGGACCGGCTCCCCATGGCTTGCAGTTCACCATCTATGGGAAGACCGACGTTGGCCTCATACGGGAGCACAACGAAGACAACTTCATGGCTGCGGACCTGAGCGCGTCCGTTCCGTTCCCCGGCGAGGAAGTCGTCTCGGGCTCGGCCACGGACCGCGGCCTTGGTCTTGTGGTCTGCGACGGCATGGGCGGCGCGGCGGCCGGTGAGATCGCGAGCCAAATGGCCGTCGACACGCTGTTCGAAATGCTGTGCGGAGATGGCGCACCTTCGGGCCGTGACGGCTTCGCGCGGCGCTTGGTGGATGCTGTCGAAGAAGCTGGTGCGCGTATTTTTCTGTCCGCCAAGAAAGACCGAACTCGTCGCGGGATGGGAACGACCGCGACCGTGGCGGGCCTCGTCGACAAGGTGCTCTTCATTGGCCAGGTCGGTGATAGCCGCTGCTACATCATGCGAAACGGTCGCCTGAGCTTGATCACCAAGGACCAGTCGCTGGTCAACCAGTTGATCGAAGCCGGACAACTCACCGAAGATGAGGCGGAAGTCTTCGAACACTCCAACATCATTCTGCAAGCACTCGGGACCACTCAGCAGGTGGCGGTCGATCTCACCTTTGTCGAGCTTCGGCGGGGTGATCGCGTGCTTCTGTGTTCCGATGGTTTGAGTGGCTTGGTGCACGACCGCGCCATCGAAGAAGAGATGGCATGCGTGGGCTCCTTGCCGGAGTTGGCTGACCGCCTGATCGACCTCGCCAACGCCGCCGGCGGCCACGACAACGTGACCTGCGTAGTGGCGGACTTCGACGGCGACGCGCTCGATCCTCCCGAAGAAGGCACGATCCCTTTCTATCAGCAGTATCCGTTACCACGAGGAGCGGACGGCCGCGCGACTGCCGGACCGACCTTGCCTCACGTGGTGAAGAGCATGGTCCCTCGCGGGATGCCAGCACAGCGACCCGCGATTCGCTCGATGGCGTCGGATCAGCCCGAAGCGGCGGCGTTCTCCTGGCCGACCGCAGCGTCCGTACTGGCGCTGCTCGGACTGGCGGCAGCGATCACGATCTCGAGTTCGGGCCGAGGCGCCAACCCCTCGACGGCAGCGGCGCCACCACCGCCCGCCTACGTGGACGCGGAGATCCCCGTCGAGGTCGAGGTGCGCGCAGCGCTCGAAACCGGTGAGCTGTACGTGAATGAACGGAGCTACGGACCACTTCGCGTCGACCGGGCGATTCTACTACGCTTGCTTCCGGGTGCGTATCATATCGAGGCGCGGGAACTCGATGGTACACGGGTGGGCCAAGATGTTTTGGTACAGCCCGGGACGCCTCAGAAGGTCGTCCTGATCCCGCCCACCGATTGAGGTTGCGTCATGATCCGACTCCGGCAAATCAAAGGCGCCGACAGCGGACGTGAGTTCGAGTTCAATCAGGATCTGATCCGCATCGGACGCATGCCGGACAGTGACGTGAACTTCGACCCAGAGGTTGATCTCGACGCATCAGGCAGGCACGCAGAGATCCGAAACGAGGACGGACGCTATCTCCTGATCGACACCGGCAGCCGCAACGGCACTTGGCTCAACGGTCAGCGCATCAAGCATGCGGCCCTCAGTTCCGGCGACGAGATCGAGCTCGGTCGCGGCGGCCCCAAAATCGAGATCGTGTCAGTTCGAAATCGACCGAGCAGCCGCGCGCCGACCGGGCGCATGTCCACGGGTGCGCCGTCGCGTGACCCGAGGTTCGACCCACTCGCGATGCCCGTGACGACGGCAACCCGGCTCGAAGACCTCGCCGCGAGGCCGGACCTTCTTCCGGAGGGCCTACGGTTCTCGGCGAGCTCGCCAAGCACACCGCCGAACTCCCCAAAAAAGCTGAGCTCAGCGGCGTTGTGGGCCACGGCCGCCACGGTGCTCCTTGCCGCGATTGCCCTGATCGTGGGCGCGTCGCTGCGGTAGCTTTGTTGACCGTGGTGCCTGGCCTCCGCGAAAAGCGAGGAAGCCCATGCTTCGTGCTCGACTTGCGGATTGGCTTCGGCCGACCTCCCAGACGCAGGAACCCTCTGAAGGGCGGCAGGCGTACCACTCCGACATTCGGGAGTTGCGACCGGAGGCCTGGTCGACGCATTCACCGGCCGCCCACGGCCGCGACGTCGAACGCGCGATGTGGCTCTCGGGTGTCACTTCGCGTGATTTCGCCGAAGCGGTGGGGATCGACCTATCGCCGCATCTCGTCACCCCAGTAGACGATATCGTCACGCTCTGCCGTCGTCGGGCCGACACCTGCGAGCATCAGGCGCGCGAACTGACCGCAACGCTTCCTGCGCCGAACTCATACGGCCGACCTCCGCTCCCTTGGCACCAAAAGCAACACCGACAGGCGCGCGAGCTGTACCGGGCGTCGCAAGCTTGGGACGCGATGGCACGCGCGCTGCTCAGCAACCGCTGGCACGGATGAGGTCCTCGGCGATACGTTCGAGAACTTCGAACGCTTGCCTTCTTGCTTCCTCGATCCCGCTTTGCCCGTGCGGCAAAGCGGTCGCGTAGAAGTAGTATTTGAGCTTGGGCTCCGTTCCGCTCGGTCGCATCATGGCTCGATGCCCGCCCTCGAGCTCGAAGATGAGGACGTTGCTGGGCGCAAGCTGCGTGAACGGAGTCACGCCGTCGGGGGTCCACTGCTCCTGTCGCATCAGGTCGAGCCTGCGCAGTACGGGGTGCCCTCCGATTTCGAGTGGGGGAGCTTCCCGGCACCGATCCATGGCGGCCGCCATCTTCGCGTGCGCGTCACCACCTTCGAATCTCACCGAGACCTGTTTGTCAGCGAAGAAGCCGTGCTCGCGCCATAGTTCATCGCGCGCGTCCAGCAGCGTTTTGCCCCGACGTTTGAGACGTGCGGTCATGTCGATGAGCAGCAGTGCCGCGCTGATTCCGTCTTTGTCTCGAACCGCCGATGAGGCGGCGTAGCCAAGTGCTTCCTCGTATCCAAAGACATAGGAGAACCCATCTCGTTCGAGATCGAGTGCACGGTTCTGTATCCATTTGTGGCCGGTGAGAGTTTGCTCCCAGCGTGCCCCTCGCGCGGTTGCGATGTGACCCAACATCGGACTGCTCACGATGGTGGAGATCACCAGCGGCTTGTCGTGAGGCGTCCGGCGGAGCAAGTCGTCCGCCATCAGAACGCCGATGTCGTTTCCCGAAAGAACTTGAAAGCCACGTTCGCCGCGAACCGCGACTCCGACCCGGTCACCGTCCGGGTCGTTGGCAATGGCCAAGTCCGCCCCGACGCGTTCTGCCAGTGTAACGACACGGTCCATCGCGCCGGGTTCTTCCGGGTTGGGGAACGCGACGGTCGGGAAGCGCCCATCGGGCGTGGCCTGTTCGGTCACGCTGTGGAGGTCTTTGAACCCAGCCCGGCTCAGCACCTGACGGAAGGTGTCCTCAGCGACGCCATGGAGGGCCGTGTACGCGATGCGCACTTCGGGCCGTGCGTCGCGTGGGCTCGCTTCGGCGGCGATGCGTTCGATGTAGTCGTCGCGTACGGAATCAGCGGAGCGTAGGAGCCCCTCCGATGTAGCTTGCTCCACAGAGAGTCGTGGGATGTGGTTCGCCTCCGGTGCATGCGCGATCTCGTCGGCGATGCCGCGGTCGTTTGGAGGAATGATCTGGGCTCCGTTCTCCCAGTACACCTTGTAGCCATTGTATCCCGGGGGATTGTGACTCGCAGTAATCATCACTCCGCCGGCGGCCCGCAGTTGCAGGACGGCGAACGCCAGAACGGGCGTCGGTACCACGTCGCCGAACTTCCAGACCGGAATGCCGGCGCCAGCCGCTACTTCGATCACATCGCGTTCGAACACATCACTGTTGAGGCGTGCGTCCCGGGCGACGCAGATGCCGCGCGACATCACGTCCGGCACTTGTCGCTTGAGCCATGCGCAAAGTCCGGCCGTAGTGCGTGAGACGGTCACCCGGTTCATCCGCGCCGACCCAGCTCCCAGCAGACCCCGAAGACCCGCGGTGCCGAACTGCAACGTTCTCCTGAGACGTTCCTCGAGCGCCTCGACGTCCTCACGTTCGATCAGAAGCTCGAGCTCGCGCCGCGTCTCAGGATCGGGGTCCTGAGCGATCCAAGCACGGGCGGTATCGATGATACTCACGCCGCCGCCTCGGAGGGGGACTCGTCCTGAATGTATGTTCGCTCCTTGTACCAAATCGCCACAGGTACGAAGAGTACGGCCGTCACGGCCATCGCCCCAGCGAAGAAGAGGTAGTAGGACGGCCCGTCCAGCTTGCTCGATCCATCCGGATTCTGAATGAAGACATTCACTCCGGCCGCGAACAGGTTGCCCATCGACACGCTCATCAGGAATGCGCCCATCACGAGCGACTTCATCTTCTTCGGCGCTTGCGTATACGAGAACTCGAGCGCAGTGACCGAAACCAGAATCTCGGCTGCCGTGATGAGAATGTATCCGCCGAGCTGCCAGATGATGTTGACTGTCTCACCAGCGTCGAGTCGAGCCTCGAGCCAAGCCGGCAACATGAATGCGGGCACGGTCAGGAAGAGGCCAATCGAGATCTTTCGCAGCGGTGTCAGGGGCCAAAAACGGTCGAACGCGGGGTAAATCACGCGATTGAAGAGGGGTATGAAGAGCAGCACCAGGGCAGGATTGAGCCACTGCG
>CAYZDM010000181.1:0-6218 GCA_964476875.1 uncultured Sandaracinaceae bacterium
AGCGTCGCGTTCGCGTCACATCATATGTGAGCTGGCTCACATAGCCCGACCCGCGAGCAGATGTAGGCGTGGCAAACATGCTGCGCGAGTCCGAAAAGTACTAACGCTATTGCCGGAAACGGGTTAGTCTATTGGTCCCCCGTGATCTCTATTTCAACGCCCGAGGAGTGTCCGACTCAGTCGGCCGATGGCGCACCGGCTTCCGCTGGAACGCCTGCCATCGTAGCGCGCGCGCTTCGTCTGATTGAAGATGGCGTGCTCGATCACGCGAGCATCGATGCGTTGTGCGAACGCCTAGGCATTGGGGCGCGCCAGTTGCGGCGCCTTTTCAGCAAGCACCTAGGGACATCTCCCATCCAAGTGGCCCGCACCCGTCGCGCGCACTTCGCACGGCGCTTGATCGAGACGACGAGTCTTTCGATGGCACACATTGCGCAGGCGGCTGGATTTGGGAGCGTCCGCCGCTTCAACTCGGTGATCAACGAAGTCTACGGTTGCCCGCCGACGGCGCTTCGCCGGGGCCCGAACAGAGTAGAACGCAACCTCGCGCTCCAGATCCCCATCGAGGGCCCGTTCCCGTGGGCTCGCATGTTGCGATTCCTCGAGCCATGGACGGCATCGGGAGTAGAGCAGGTAGTCGACGATCGTTACTACCGAACGGTCTCGTTTGGGAAGATCGTCGGCGAGATTTGCGTGACTTGGGAGCCCCAGGTGGGCGACCTGAACGTTCGGGTGAGCAGCTCGCTCGGCGACCATCTGCTCGACGTGGTTTCCGGCGTGAGGCGACTCTTCGACGTCGATGCGCCGACGACGGCCATCGCCGAACGCCTCGCTGCCGATCCGTTGCTCGGCTCGCGCATCCAGGCAACTCCCGGGTTGCGCGTCCCTGGCGCGTTCGATCACTTCGAGACCGCGGTGATGATGCTTCTCAACCAACACCTCTCTCCCGAAGATGGGTCGGACCTGATGGACCGCATTGTCGAGAAATACGGCAAGCGCATCGAAACGTCTCAGCCGTCTCTCACCCACGTGTTCCCCACGCCCTACACGTTGAGCACCGCGAGGTTAGAGGCAGTGGGCGTGCCGACGCGCCGGGCCCGTTCGATTCAGGCGCTTGCCAAGGCGGTCCACGAGGGGGCGCTTCGTTTGGATGGGTCGCCGTCGCTTGACGAGGCGATCGGGGGCCTGCGTTCCATCGCGGATGTCAGCGCATCGACTGCGCACTACATCGCCATGCGCGTCTACCGTGAGCCCGATGCGTTTCCATCCAGCAACCCTTGGTTGCGCAAGGCGGCCTCTCGGAACGGCACCCCGCTTTCGATTCCAGATCTCGAGAGCCGTGCGGACGCATGGCGGCCCTGGCGAGCCTACGCCGCAATGCTTCTGTGGGACGGGCTCGTCGCCGATGAAAACGATCGGCCGGGGGTTTGGGGTCGAGAATCCGAGCCTCCACAGGCGGAGCAAGTTGCGTAGCAGCCGGTAGCTTCGGGACCGCGATCGTGACAAATCGCCCTCGATGAATACCTACGAGACTCAAACGACGATCGACGCGCCGCCAAGTGAGGTGTGGAAGCACCTGGCGGACTTCGCTCGGCACGATGAGTGGAGCCATCACTTCAAGTTGCGTGGGCAGCCGGTCGCGGGTGAGCGCGGCCGTGTCGAGTTCACTTTGTTTGGACGCGAAGCGGGCTGGCCGGTGGTCATCGTGAAGGCAGACGAGCCCTCTGAGCTTCGCTGGCGTGGCGGCCCGACCGGCCTGATCACGGGCAGCCACTATTTCATCATGACGGCGCTCGAAGGCGGGACACGGACTCACTTTCGACACGGCGAGGACTTCTCCGGCATCATTGCGCCGCTGGTGTGGGCGCTGCTCAAGGCCCAGCTCGGGCCGTCGTACACCGGGTTCAACGCGGACTTGAAGAAGCGCGTTGAAGGCGCCCGATGAGCGGCGAGACGTCATCGATCCGGTTCCCGTCGAGGCTCGATCGGCTCACGCCCGAGATCATGACGGCGTTGCTGGCGGAGCAGCGCCCCGGGGTTCGTGTCACGGGCCTCGAGGTGATTGACAGCGCGAGCCGGGGCGATGGAGTGGCCTCGACCGCCGACCGGGTCGCGCTTGCGCTCCAGTACGACGGAGACCCGAGACTACCACCACGCATGTTGCTCAAAACGGTGATGCTGCACCGAGGTTTGCGCTTCGGGGCATCGGCGATTCAAATGACGGGTAAGGTCTTCGGGGCGCTCGGAGCGCTGCCCTTCGGCTCGCGTCTGCGTCCGTGGATGTTCTCGGCGATTGGGGCCTATCAGCGGCGGTACCCCCACGCGCCGGACGCGATGTACATCAACGAGGTCCGATTCTATCGCACTATCCGCAGCGAGCTCACGATCGAGGCGCCCATCTGTTATGGCAGCGTCTTCGACGAATCGAATCGTAGCTTCGCGGTGCTGATGGAAGACCTTACGCTTCGCGAGGCCCGCTTTCCAAACGCGCTCACGGGCGTGACGGTCGACGAGGTACGGGGTTTGGTGTCGACCCTCGCGTCGTTGCACGCACGGTACTGGCAGAGCCCAGCGCTCGAGTCAGAGCTAGGGTGGTTGGCGACGCCGCTCGAAGGCGGGATGTATCCGGTGTTCCAGGCACTGGGACTCGACTTGATTCGGAACCAGGTCGAAACCAACGAGTACAAGGCAGCGCTACTCGAGCCGCTCGGCAAGACGGTCGACGAGCTGTGGGCCGCACTGTGGACAGCTCAGCAGATCCTGGCCGAGGGCCCGCAAACCCTGCTTCACGGCGACCCGCACATCGCAAACACCTATCTGCTGCCAGGCAACCGCGGCGGTTTCCTCGATTGGCAGCTCATGGTGAAAGGGCGCTGGGCTCACGACTTCACGTACCTGTTGATCACGGGCCTATCGCCCGAAGACCGAAGGAAGCACCAGCGAGACTTGTTGAGCTTCTATCTCGATGAGCTCAGGCGGCACGGGGTGGAGAGTCCTCCCGCCCCCGACGAGGCATGGCTGCGTTATCGGCAGGCGGCCATCTGGGGCCTGGTGATTGGATGGCTCATCACCCCGACCGAGAACTACGGAGAGGCGATCACCGCCGCGAACATTTCGAGACTGGTGAACGCTGTCCAGGACCTAGAGACCCTGGAGGCGCTGGCATGAGAACGCCGCGTGGCGATGGCGCTTCGTCTGCATGGAGACCATAGAGGGGTTCATGGATCGGCACGTTCCACTATCGGGTCAGCCCAACTTTCGCGATCTCGGCGGCTACGAGACGGGCGACGGGCGACGGATCAAGTGGGGCGCCGTGTTCCGCTCGGGCGAGCTCAGCCAACTCAGCATTGACGACGTGGGCAAGCTCGAGGCGCTCGGCATTCGAACCGTCGTCGACCTGCGGTCGCCTGAAGAGGTGTCGGCACGCGGGGAGGGGCGTGTGCCTCCAGGGACGAGGATCCTCGGGACGCCCATCGCATCGAGCGACATGTTTGCGAAGCTCATCCCCATGCTGCTCCAGGGAGATTTCTCACAGGTGCCGCCTGATTTCCTCGACGACGTGAATCGGGCATTGGTGCGCAACTTCACCGAGCCCTACGCCGTGCTGCTTCGCGCGTTGAGCGACCGCGCGAACCGACCCCTCGTGTTTCACTGCACCCAGGGCAAGGACCGCGCCGGGCTTGGTGCGGCTTTGGTCTTGTCAGCGCTCGGCGTGCCGTGGGAGACTGTCATCGAGGATTACCTTCTTTCGAATCATTTTCGAAAAGAGGAAAACGACAAGATGCTCGGCATGATTCGCGGTTTTGCGGCGAGCCAGGGAGGATCTGACAGTGAAGAGATGGCCTTCTCGCGCGTCGAAGGGCTGTTGTACGTGAAAGAGCAGAGTCTACAGGCCGCACATGCGGAGATCATCGAACGGCACGGGAGCGTCGAGACGTTCCTAACCGACCGGCTCGGGTGCTCGACCGAGGGTCTGGCGCGCTTGCGGGACGAGCTATTGGAGTAGGACGTGTACAAAGCCCTGAAAAAATCTTGGTTGGTGTTCGTGTTGGCAGCGGCGTGCGTGCTGGTTGGCGGCTCGGCGGCGCCCCGTGCGGAGGCAGAAGCCAAAACGGTCATTCGATACGCGACCCTTGCGCCAGCCGGTTCGTCGTTCGGCAAGATCTTCAAAGCCTGGGGGCGGACCCTCAAGAAGGAAACCGAGGGGCGGGTGGAGTTCCGCTACTACTCGGGCGGAAGCCAAGGGGATGAACGCGATTTCATTCGGAAGATGCGAGCCGGGCAAATGGACGCGGCGGGTGTCACGACCATCGGGCTCGGTATCGTGGTGCGACAGGTCTTGGTGCTTTCCGCACCCGGTGTGATCGAGACTTACGAGGAACTCGGTCGCGTGCGCGAGAAGATGAACCCGCGATTCGCCAAGATGTTCGAGGAGGCTGGCTTCATCTTGTTGGCATGGGCGGACGCCGGGAAAGGGCACATCATGTCGACGAAGCCGATCGTTCGGCCCGCAGACCTCAAGTCGAGTCGTCCCTGGGCATGGAAGGACGACCCCGTCTTCGCCGAGTTCCTGAAGGTCGTCGGCGCCAATCCGGTACGGCTCGGTGTGCCGGAGGTGTACGCCGCGTTGCAAACCAAGATGGTCGATGTCGTTCCGAGTTCGCCGATCGGCGCTGTGGCGCTTCAGTGGTACACGAAGCTCAAGTACATCACGAAGGACAGCTTCGGGATCATTCTCGGGGCATCGGTGGTGAAGAAAGAGAAGTTCGATCAGCTTTCGCCTGGGGACCAGCAGATCTTGATGGATACCGCGCAACGCGCCGCGAACGCGCTCGACAAGGTCGTGCGGCGTGACGACGCCAAAGCCTATAAGGTGCTCCTCGAGCGGGGTATCGAAGCGGTCGACACGTCACCTTATCGCGCGGAGTGGGACGCCGCCGCCAAGGAAACGCGGGAGCGCCTCACCGGGCGCATCTACAGCAAGAGCTTGCTTGCCGAGGTGGAAGCCGCGGCCGCGGGCACCGGGCCGTAGCTCAGCGCCTCACGGTGCCGGGAGCGCTTGAAGCCCGTACGACGGCGACGCGTTGAGGAACACACCGGCGCGGCACTTCATCATGACCGATTCGAATTGCACGTCCTCGGTTTGGCAACGCAGGTCTTCTTCCGGGTAGGTTTCCGGGGGGTACTCGGCGACGAATGCCGCCATCTCGTCCGGGTCGTCGACGCAGGACGCGCTCAGGGTGTAGTCACCGGGGTCGGCGTTGACGATGAGGACGCCGCCGTCGAGAGACGAATAGGTACGGGCGCGGTCGGGGACGACATTGTCTCCGAAGTAGATCGGGCCTTCTTCGACGCTCGCGTCTGCCGGTGCATCGATGGTGAGGATTGCGCCTGCTTGGCCGTGGTGGCCCGGGTCGCCGATCGTTCTGCCGACCCGCGTAAACGTGCTGACCATCTGGCACTTGTCAGGATCGCTGGTGATGCCGAGCTGAATCTCGATCACCGAGTACAGGCCGTTGTTGGGAACCTGGAACGTCAGGTTGTCGATGTTCGTCTCTGGGATGGTGTGCGTCTTGGTGTACGTGAGCGGGTAGTTGCCGTGTTCGAGCACGAAGGTCGCTTGCGACCCGACGGGGATGTCTTCGATGGTGAATTCACCGTCCTCGTTGCTCGTGGTGGTGAGTTCCGGCATCTCGAGGACCGAGATGCTTGCCCCTGCGATGAGGTCGTAGCCGCCCTGACCAGGCAGTGTGAAACCCCACGCGATCCCGCCGACCGACACCGTTGGCTCGGGCGTTCCACCGGTCCCACCATCGCCGCCCGTGCCACCGGCACCGCCCGTGCCACCGGCACCGCCCGTGCCACCATCGCCGCCCGCGCCGGCATTGCCGCCCGTGCCACCCATACCGTTCGACGAGCTGTCGCCGCAGCCGGCGACCGACAAGGCAGCGCCCAGCAGTGCCACAGAGATCCAAGTCCCAAGTAAGCTCTTCATGCGCATCCTCCGAACCCTACCGATTAGCAAGATTCAGACCGCACGCCTAGGAGTCGAGATGCGCCAATCCGGCCGTGGATAGGGACACGTTGGCGAGGCCGGTGCGTGGGCCGCGAAAATTTTGCGGCGCGCATTGTGAGGCTGGGGTTCAGGGAACTTCGACGCCGCTCTGGCCGCCTTCGCCGCCTTCGCCGCCCTGGCCGCCCTGACCGCCGGTTCCACC
>CAYZDM010000182.1:0-6215 GCA_964476875.1 uncultured Sandaracinaceae bacterium
CATCCCATTTGGTGGTAAGTTCGGTCCCGCGTACAAGACCCAACCGTCCTCTGGAAGCTACTGGCCACGGCGGTCTTCGTTTTTCTCAACGGTTTCTTCGTTGCGGCCGAGTTCGGGCTCGTAAAGGTAAGGCCTGCTCGCATTGATGCGCTGGCTCGAGGCGGCGATCGACGGGCCTCGATCGTCCAGCGAATGCTGGAGCGTCTCGACCTCTATCTGTCCGCCTGCCAGCTCGGAATCACTATCGCGAGCCTCGTCCTCGGCTGGTTGGCCGAGCCCGCGGTGGCCCGTCTCCTGATCGAGTTGGCCCGACTCGGTGGCTGGGAGATTCATGAGGGCGACACCCTCCATTGGGTGGCGATCGGCTTGGCGCTCACAATCATCACGATCCTCCACATGACCGTCGGGGAGCAGGCTCCCAAGATCTGGGCCATCCAGCGCGCAGAGTCGATCTCGATGCTAGTCGCGTATCCCCTCTACGGCTTTGCAACCGCGCTTCGGCCGCTCATTGCGTTCATCAACGCCATCTCCAATGCCATAATTCGGCTCGGCGGAATGCCAGCCTCGGACGAACACGAGGCATCCGCGAGCGTCGAAGAGATCCGCTCGATTCTCGCGTCGTCGGCACGCGCCGGGCACATCACCGCGCGACAGCGTTCGATTGGCGACAACGTGCTCGCGCTGATGCGACTCGAGGTGCGCCACATCATGCTGCCCAGGGTGGACGTCGCCTTCCTGTCCACCGCCAACACGATGAAAGAGAATCTCCAGATCCTCCGCGAAACTGGTCACTCGCGCTACCCTTTGGGTGACCCTGACCTCGATCACATTCGCGGCGTGGTGCACGCACGGACCGTTCTGTCGACTCTACTACAGGAAAAGGAACTGAGCCTCGAGGCGATAGCGCTTCAGATGCCCACGGTGCCCGACACGCAACCCCTGTCACGATTCATCGTCGAGCTTCAACGCTCCCAAACCCATGCGGCGGCGGTGGTCGACGAGCACGGGACAATCATCGGGTTGTCCTTTCTGGAAGATGCCCTCGAAGAGATTGTCGGGCCCATCCACGACGAGTTCGACGAAGAACACAGCGAGATGGGCGAAGTCTCTCCGGGAGTCTACGAGCTTGTGGGAAACGTGCCTCTGCCGGAAGCCATGGATTTCCTCGGAATCTCGCTCGACGAGGATGAGGCGGACACGATCGCGGGCTACGTCATCTCCCAGCTGGCTCGAATGCCAAAGCGAGGCGACGAGCTCGACGTCGGGCAGTACCGCGCGACCGTCCTGCAAGTGCTTCGACACCGAATCGTCCGGCTTCGTTTCGAGCGCATCGAGACTGAGTGAGGTGACCGTGTTGGACGAGGCAACCCGCCGTCGGAGGCGTTCCAGTGAGCTGGCCACGATCGGTTGGCGTGAGTGGCTGGCCCTGCCCGGCCTCGGGATTGGTCGAATCAAAGCGAAAATCGACACAGGGGCCCGAAGTTCATCGCTGCATGCGTTCGACATTCGCGTGCCCGGAGAGGGCAAACACCCTTGGGTTCATTTCAAGGTCCACCCCATGCAGCGCGATTCGATGACCATCGTCCACTGCAAAGCACGGCTGCACGAGTACCGGCACATCAAGAGCTCCAGCGGACACAAAGAGCTGCGTCCCATCGTTCGCACTGCGATTCTGTTGGGTAGCGAGAGCTGGCCCATCGAGGTCACCCTCACCTCTCGGGACGAGATGGGCTTCAGGATGCTGTTGGGTCGCGAGGCAATGCGGGGTCGGTTTGTAGTCGACCCGAACCGGTCGTACTTCTGCCGGGAGCTCGTGCCAAAGAGGCACACCCACCGGAAGGGAAAGCGGGAATCATGAGAATCGGAATTCTGTCGCGGAACCCTAAACTGTATTCGACCAGCCGGCTCAAGGAGGCCGCGGCTGCGCGTGGACACGACGTGAGGGTGGTCGATTACACCCGCTGCTACATGAACATCACCTCTCATCGTCCGCAGGTCTTGATCGCCGGCGCCGCGCTGGAATTCGATGCGGTGATCCCTCGCATCGGAGCGTCCAACACGTTCTATGGGACGGCCGTGGTGCGACAGTTCGAGATGCTGGGCACGTATCCGGTCAACACCTCGCAAGCGATCTCCCGGTCGCGCGACAAACTCCGAGCGCTGCAATTGCTGGCGCGAGAGGGAATCGGCCTACCCGTGACTGGCTTCGCGCGCTCCACCAAGGACATCGAGGGGTTGCTCCATTTGGTCGGCGGAGCCCCCGTCATCATCAAGCTCTTGGAAGGCACCCAGGGCACGGGCGTGGTTCTCGCCGAAACCGACAAAGCCGCCGAGTCCGTGATGGCGGCTTTCATCCAGCTAGACGCCAACATACTGGTGCAGGAGTTCATCAAAGAGGCCGGCGGTGCGGACATTCGAGCGTTCGTCGTCGGTGACAAGGTCGTCGCTTCGATGAAGCGACAAGGGCCCGAAGGCGAGTTCCGCTCCAACCTGCATCGCGGTGGCAGCGCATCGTCGGTGAAGCTCACGCCGGAGGAGCGAAGCACGGCGGTGCGATCCGCCAAGATCCTCGGCCTTCGGGTCGCCGGCGTCGACATGCTGCGGTCCAACCATGGACCGGTCGTGATGGAAGTAAACTCATCCCCCGGGCTCGAGGGCATCGAAAACTCCAGCGGCAAGGACGTGGCCGGCATCATCATCGAGTACCTGGAGAAGCATGCCAAACCAGGCAAAACCAAAGACCGGATCCAAGGTTAAGGCGAGAGCCCCATTCGAGATCAACGGGGTGACGGCTCCCGCAGGGAAGTTCACCCAGGTCGAGTTGCGCGTCGCGCGCCTGCCGACCGGCATGTGGTTGTCTCTCCCCATCGGCGTGTTGCACGGAAAGCGGCCGGGGCCTGTGATTTGGCTCAGCAGTGCCATTCACGGAGATGAGCTCAACGGCGTGCCGATCATCCGTCACGTCCTCGATCGCCTCGACCCAAAGGAGCTATCGGGGACCGTGCTGGCCGTTCCCGTCATCAACGTATTCGGCGTCGTCCAGGACTCGCGTTACCTGCCGGATCGACGGGACCTCAACCGCAGCTTTCCCGGCTCGAAGCGAGGTTCCTCCGCTTCCCAGTTGGCGCACCTCTTCATGACAGAGGTCGTCGCGAAGTGCAGTGTCGGCATCGACCTCCACACCGGGTCGGGCGGCCGAACCAATCTCCCACAAATACGATGCGACCTCGAAGACTCGGAGACCAACCGTCTGGCTCGAGAGTTTGGCGCACCCGTGCTCGTGCATGCGCGAGTCCGAGATGGATCCCTTCGGGCGGCCGCGACAGAGATGGGCAAGACCGTGCTCCTCTACGAGGCAGGAGAGGCGAATCGTTTCGACGCCGATGCGATCGAGACGGGCTGTGCCGGAGTGCTCCGCGTGATGGAGACGCTCAACATGATTCCGGCCGGTGTCGCCACTCGCGGACCAGTCTCTCGGATCTCTCGCTCGAGCGGGTGGGTACGCGCTCGGCGCACCGGATTCTGCGAGATGATGGTGCGGCTCGGCGCCGACGTGGAGGAGGGGGACACCCTCGCCATCATTTTCGGCGCGCTCGGAGTCACTCAAATGCCCGTGAAAGCCAAGAGCTCGGGCGTGGTCATTGGGCATGTGACATCGCCGATCGTGCACCGCGGCGACGCCATCGCCCATGTCGCAGACGTCTCGGATTGAACCGTGCTCGTCGTCGATGGACCATGTTCCGCGGGCGGCCCGCTTGAGCGCCCTTCCCGACTCGCCTAGGCTTCGTCGCATGTGCAGGAGATGGTTCCGCGCTGCAGTAGTCGTCGGGACGATCGCCGTCAGCGTCTCGCCCAGCACGAGCATGGCCGCGCCGGAGCACTGGCACGCTGCAGCGTTCGGGGGCGGGGAGTTGAACCTGGCACCGCAGCTCCCCGAGCAACCAACGGGGCACGGTTGGGCGGCGTTCGATAGTCTAGGTGAAGGGATCATCGGTGGGGGAGACCTGCATCTCTTTTACAACACGACGAAGCTTCACGCGGGCATCGAGCGACTCTCGTTTGCTGATGGCAAATTCGCCTTCTTCGCGTTCGTCGAGGGCGAGGCGGTGATCTCGCAACTGCTCAACGACTACTTTCAGCAGGGTCGCCGGATCAAGGAGTACGGTTTCAGGGCGAGCTACGTCTTGGTGAACACCAAGCTGCAGTGGTACCCGGGCAAGCATCAGACACTCGAAATCATCGTCCCCGTTCGGCACTGGTGGTTCGCCGAGCAGAGCGCCACCACAGCCGCCTACGTCGTTCCTCCCAACACTTGGGTCTTCGAACCGCGAATCGGATACAACTACTGGGGCATCGACGGGGCTGCAGAGGAATGGGAAGCGCATCGCGTGTTTCCGCGCATCGAAGGCGTCGCGGTAGGGATCGACGGCGGTTTCGACCTGCGGTCGAACGCCACGCCCTGGGGCCTCGGCGATGGACGCAACAACCCAGGAAAGCTGATCTACAGCGTAAGCCAACGACTTCGTGCCGGATGGCAACTGGGTCCCTTCGTGCGTCTACAGCTCGATGAGTGGGCGAACTACGGCTGGCGACAGGACGACATCACTCGCCAACGTGTTGGGGGCATCAATCCCTACGTGGTGCCGGTCCCCGGGCTGCCGTGGACCGGGCTGATCTCGGAGCGGCTCTTGGCGGGGCAACTCGGGCTTCATCTCAAAGCCAACGAACGTTCGCAGCACGAGTTTGGTCTCTTGGTCGGCGGGGGCGGGTTCAACGACGTCTATCGCGTGGGGTCGCTGAACACCTATGGCGGCGCGGGCGGCCTGGCCTTGTTCGGCGACCTGCGGTTTGGACCCAGTGGCCGTTTCCAACTCGACCTTCGAATGAGTTGGGGCTTTCCCGTCGGCTGGTTGAGCGAGCCCTTGTATCTATCCGGGCTACTCGCCGTCGGCATGCGCATTTTCTGAGGCAGTGGTATTGCTGCTGCATGTCCGAACTGAACTTGGTCGTAGACCACGTTTCGTTGTCCGTGAAAGATCTTCCACGCGCCAAGGCCTTCTACTTGAAGGCACTCTTGCCGCTCGGACTGGAGCTCGTCGGGGAAGTCAGCGCAGAGCAGACTGGAACGGTCGCGTTCGCGGGGTTTGGAATCGGTCGTAAAGGGTCCTTCTGGGTCTCGGAGCATGGACGTCAAACGCCCATCGCTCATATCTGTTTCCGCGCGGCGTCGAGGGCTGCCGTGCGCGCGTTCCACGAGGCCGCACTCGCGGCGGGCGCGAAAGACAATGGCGCACCAGGTACCCGTCCGAAGTATCATCAGGCGTACTACGCTGCGTTCGTGCTCTGCCCGGAAGGGCACAACATCGAGGCCGTCTGCTTCGCGGACGAAGCGTGATGAGGTCGACGAACCCCATGAACGACAATCATCGTGAGGATGGATGAGCGGTCTGAACATGACCGGAGTGGTGCTGGCGGGCGGTCGCGCGACGCGTTGGGATGGGCGCGACAAGGGGCTGATCGAGGTGCTAGGCCGGCCGATGATTCAGCATGTGTTGGACGCGCTGGCACCACAGGTTGACCAGATCATCATCAGCGCGAACCGGAATCTCGATGCGTACCGCAGTTTCGGTTGGCCGGTCGTCACCGACGCCAGCGGCGACTTTCTCGGACCGCTCGCCGGCATCGCGAGTGGCCTCAGGGCTGCGCGCACCGGGTGGGTGGCCACTGCGCCCTGCGATGCTCCGCTCTTGGTCGCCCACTGTGTCGATCGCCTCGCGTCCGCTTGTATGGACGCGCCGACCATCGACGCAGCGGTTGCGCACGATGGAGTGCGCGTTCAGCCGCTGTTTGCAGTGCTGCGTCGCGATCTAATCGAGAATCTCGACGCGTTCCTCGACGCCGGCGGGCGTAGAGTCGATCGCTGGTACGATCAGCAGCGGGCACAGTTGGTGGACTTCGCCGACAGTGAGGAAGGCTTCTCGAACATCAACGGCCCGGAGGATCGCGAGCGGCTGGAAGCCCGCATGAAGCAAGGGAGACCCGACGAATGACGGGATCACTTCGACTTACAGACGATGAATTGCTCGACCTGTTCCACGCACGTCGTGGTGTGATTTGCGCGGTGGGCGCTGGCGGGAAGAAGAGCACACTCTACCAACTGGCGGCGCGGCACCCGGGTCGCAGTACGCTTTCTCTCGCGCTGGTGGCGGCCGCTT
>CAYZDM010000183.1:0-6196 GCA_964476875.1 uncultured Sandaracinaceae bacterium
ATGCTGACGCCGCAGTGACTTGGACGGTTCTATCGGTGCTGGCATTCCTCCTGAGTTGGACGGGCATCTGGACGTTGCGGCGACACTTTGCCCAGCGCTTCATGGACCTGCCCAACCAGCGAAGCTCGCATACGATGCCAACGCCCCGCGGAGGCGGCATCGCGTTCGTGCCGGCCTTCTTGTTGCCTGCCATCATCGCCATGTCGATCGTTCCACTCGAAGCGCGCGGCACGCTCACAACCTTCTACCGACTCGGCATCGTCTTGCTTCCACTGTGGGTCGTGGGGGCCGTGGATGATTCGCGAGGCATCTCTGTACGGATACGATCCCTGGTGCAGCTCGGCTCGGCGGGCCTCGCGGTTTTCTGGTTCGGCTCATTTCCCGTGATCGAGCCGATTTTCGGTGGCATTGGTGCACCCTGGCTTGGGGCGCTCGTCACCGTCTTCGCTATCACCGCTCTGATCAACTTCTACAATTTCATGGACGGGATCGACGGCATCGTCGGTGGGACGAGCGCCGTGCAGTTCGCGTTCTTTGCGGTCTATCTACACCAGCCGGTGTGGTGGCTCCTCGTCGCTGCCCTTCTCGCGTTTCTCCTCTGGAACTGGCCGCCAGCGAAAGTGTTCATGGGTGATTCCGGTAGCACGGTTCTCGGCGGGGCCGTTGCGCTAGCTCTGATTCACGCGCCGGACGCGAAGAGCATGTGGTGGGCGGGCGCGGTGACCGCGCCACTTCTTGCAGACGCGGTCTTCACCCTCCTGCGTCGCCTGGCCAAGCGCGAGAATGTTTTCGAGGCGCACAAATCGCACATCTACCAGCGCCTGCATCAGTCCGGCTGGTCGCACACGCGAGTCTCCGGCGCCTACGTCGCAATGACTCTTCTCATCGCGTGCGTCGTTGCGGCCACGACCTGAAGGACCCCTGTCCGTCCTAGGTCGTGAACGGTTCTAGCCAGGCCTTCCCACCGGCGCTCATCGTCTACCCACGGTGAATGTACTGCTCCAGTTGTTTGATGGTTACGTCCTGCTCGGCGACGATGCTTCGGACGAGGTCGCCAATCGACAGGATTCCGAGGAGCGCTCCCTCCTCCATCACCAGCAGATGGCGTGTTCGCTTGCCCGTCATGATGGCCATGCAGTCGCGGGCTGTTTCGCTGCGCCCTACCGACAGGACTTCCTCGTCCATCGCATCGCGAACCGGCGTCGTTGGCGATGCCTTGCCCATCAGGAAGACGTTACGCGCATAGTCGCGTTCGGTGATCAGTCCGACCGGCCGACCTCCTTCGATGACGACCAGTGCGCCGATATCGAGGTCAGACATCCTCTTGATGGCGTCGTACACCGTCGCGTCGGGATCGATGGTCTCGACGTTGTGACCCTTCTGCTCCAGCAATTGATCCGCGGTGGCCATCTCCCGGCAAGGGTACCACCATCGCGCGATGCGTAGAAGCAGTCGTCCCCTGCAGTGTTGATTGTTCCCGCACGGGTCGGTAGAAGACGCCATGAGCACAACCTCCAAGCTGGCCCTCATCACCGGGGCTTCGAGTGGCATAGGAGCTGCCACTGCCCGCCTTTTGGCTACACAAGGGTACAAGGTGGTCCTCATTGGAAGACGCCGCGAAGCCCTCGACTTGGTCGCTGCCGACATCGGAGCGGCCGCTGTGGTCGAACCCTGTGACGCCAGTGACGGGGATGCCATGACGGCGATGGCTGAACGCGTGCGCCGCGAGCACGGGGTCCCCGATGTCATCGTCAACAGCGCCGGGGCAGGCAAATGGAAACGCATCGAGCACACCCCACCCGCCGAAGGGGTCGCCATGATGGGCGCGCCCTTCTTCGCTGCCTTCAACGCGACCCAGGTGTTCATGAACGACATGCTGGATCGCGACAGCGGTGTGATCATTCACATCAGCTCGCCGGTGTCGCTGTTCACCTTTCCTTCCTCGGTTGGCTACGCTGCTTCGCGATGGGCGATGCGAGGAATGCATCAAGCCCTGTGCGACGACCTCTACTGGACCGGTGTCCGAAGCAGCCATCTCGTGTTCGGCAAGGTGTCGAGTGAGTACTTCGAGAACAACCCGGGCGCCGAGGCGCGAGTTCCGAAGATGGCAAGAACTGTT
Source organism: uncultured Sandaracinaceae bacterium (assembly GCA_964476875.1). GTDB lineage: Bacteria > Myxococcota_A > Polyangia > Polyangiales > Houyiibacteriaceae > SG8-38. The sequence continues at coordinate 2,120 of CAYZDM010000183.1, forward strand.
CGCACGCTCACTCCCGAGGACTGTGCCAAGATTATCGCGCACACCATTCGTCGGCCAACCCGTGAAGCGGTCTATCCGTTCATGATGCGCGTCTACTACTGGATGTATTTGGTGTTCCCCTGGTTGACGCGCCAACTACTCCGGCTCACCGGACACAAGGGTCGCGACTGAGCGCCAAGCGAGGGAGTGGACGAATGGACAAGCGGGTCACCTCCGAGCTGGCTTGACGAACCTAAGCGTCATGCGATCGCTCTCCCCGATCGCCAGATACTTCGCTCGATCTGTGTCACCCAGCCGAAGAGACGGGGGCAGCGTCCAGACGCCAGCCGGGTGCTTCGCGTCGTCCCTGGGATTGGCATTGACGTCCGAGCCCTCGACGAACCGAAAACCGGCTTCCCGGGCAAGCTTCTTGACGTGCGCCGTGGTGACGTAGCCACTCTCGATCATCTGCGCACGGCTGGTGCCCTTCGGCGCGCGATGTTCGACCACACCGAGTACGCCTTTCCGTTTCAACGCCGTGAACATGGCGGCGAAGACAGCGGGTGCATAGTCGCCTTTCATCCAGTTGTGAACGTTGCGAAATGTTAGGACCATGTCTGCGGAGCTCGGAGGTGCAATCTCGGTTCGCTCGGGAATCGAGAGCTCCGTGACAATCACCTCGTCGTAGGTCTCGGGGTGCGCTCCAAGCTTGCGCTCAAACTCGCGCTGCAGCTTTTTGCGCCACTCCGGAGTTCGTTGTGCGGTGAGCGAGAAACCGGCAGCGTAGTACTTGCCAGTCCCACGCAGAACGGGCGCGAGGATCTCAGTGTACCAACCCCCGCTCGGCCAGACCTCCACGACGGTCATGGAAGGCTTCAAGCCGAAGAAAGTGAGCGTCGCCACGGGGTGCCGGAAGGCGTTGCGCTTCGAGTATCCGGCAGCTCGATGCGACCCATGCGTCCACTGCTCGACGCTCTGGGACGGCGGCGACGCAGTCGCACCAAGCCCCGCGACGGAAAGGGCGGCAAAGACGGACAGCGTTACGAGCACGAACCTACGCATGGAGAACCACCCTTCGATGCATTCGAATCAACTCACGTTACCAGTGTCTGCTTGCGCGATCACCTCCCGGACCAAGTGAAGGTAGCGAGCCGTAATGACCTCTGGCTCGAAACGCTGCATCCACTCGGCCCGTTCCGCGCACCGGGCAGCCGTCCCGACATCAGGTTGACTGACTTCAGCCTCGAGCGCTGATACCAACGCGCCGACGTCTCCGACCGGCACCAGGCGGCCGAATCGATCCCCGTCCAGCACCTCCCTCGGACCAAACGGGCAGTCTGTGGAGATGATGGCGGCCCCGGCCTCGAGCGCTTCGATCAGCGCGCCCGGGAAACCCTCATTGCGCGAAGACAACACGAAGACCCGCGCCCTCCGGACATACGCGTCGGAGTTGGGAACGAACCCCGGCAGGAACACGCGGTCCGACAGTCCGAGCGCCCTGGCCTGTGCCTCCAAGGAGGCGCGATCTGGCCCCTCTCCGAGGATTACCAGATTCAGGTCGTGCTTGGGGTCGAGCTGCGCGAAGGCGTTCAGCAGCGTCGCGAAGTCCTTCTGAGGCGCTAGCCGCCCAACGCCCGTGATGACCGGCCTTGCAAACATCCCCTCGTGCTCGGGCGCGATGTCCGGAGAGGTCTCTCTCGATCGTCGTGGGTTGGGGATCGACCCGAGCTTGTCGTCCGGCACGCCAAAGACCTCACCTGCTTCATTGGCCACGCCTTGCGAGACGCCAAGCACGCGTGCAGCACGTTGATAGATCCGCCGCTCCGGGGCGAAACCGAACCAGCGTCGGAACCACCACTGGACCTCGGGGTCGCAGCGAAGCGCGATCCGCAAGTTGATGATCACCGGAACGTCGGGCACGAAGAACGACCCAATGCCCGCAGAAAAATTCGCCGTGTGGATCATGGACATCGCGCAGCGCGGTCGAGTGCGCTTCAAATACCGAATCCAGGCGGGCGCGGCGAGGATCTCCGTAGGGGCTCCGAGTTCGACCTTCCTCACTCCGGGGAGCGGCTCATCTTGGAGGGGCCCGTGCGCGCATGCGACCACCAGGTCGACCTGCAACCCAGCATCGGCGAGCGCGCGGGACAGGAACAATGCAACGCGTTCACCCCCGCCACCCGCGTACGACGGAATGAGGACCGCGAGGTCTGGGCGTACCAAAGTGGATGAGGCGTCGTCGGGCATGATGGACAGGCGCGGCCGGCTCACGATGGGTCATTCCGGCGCGCCCGGCAAGCATGGAGGCTGCTTGACGGGGTCGGGGTGATCGCCAACTATCCGCCTGTCTTTGGGCTCAAAGCGGGGAGCTTGTACACGTGTGCGGCATCGCGGGATTGTTATCGGTCGATCAGCAGGCGGTGCCCGACGTCGACACCGTTCGTCGCATGTGCGACGCGATGGTGTACCGCGGCCCAGATGACCACGGCCTGAGAAGAGCCGGCGCCTGCGTCCTCGGCCATCGCCGCTTGTCGATTATCGATCTCCGACCAGAAGCGGCACAGCCGATGACGAACGAAGACGACACCATTTCGGTCGTCGTCAACGGGGAGATCTACAACTTCCCCGCGCTTCGAGACGACCTCGAGGCTCGCGGGCATCGGTTCAAGTCGAGGTCCGACTCCGAGGTAGTGCTGCATCTCTATGAAGAGTACGGCGTCGACTTCGTGGACCATCTGCGTGGGATGTTCGCGATCGGACTGTGGGACGAGACGCGCCGACGCCTGGTCCTCGCCCGCGACCGCTTCGGCAAGAAGCCCCTGTTCTATTACCCGGGACGGGATGCGCTGGTGTTCGCCTCCGAGCTCGGAGCCTTGGCAGCGTCCGGACGGTTCGAAAAGCGTCCCGACCTAGATGCCATCGACGCGTTCATCACGCTCCAGTACGTCCCCGCGCCCATGACGGCCTTCGAGGGTGTAAAGAAGCTGCCGGCGGGTCATCGGCTGGTTTGTGAGAACGGCGTCGTTCACGAGCCGGAGCCCTACTACACCCTTCGATTCGATCAGCCGCGGGAAGGCGGCAACATCGCAGACCTGACACGTGAGCTGTACGAGATCGTGGAGGAGTCCGTCCGCGTTCGAATGGTGTCCGACGTGCCACTTGGGGCGTTTCTGTCCGGGGGGCTCGACTCGTCGTTGATCGTCGCGCTCATGGCACAGCAGTCGTCGCAGCCTGTAAAGACCTTCTCCGTGGGGTTCAGCAGCAAAGACAAGAGCGAGCTCCCTTACGCGAAGATGGTCGCCGATCGCTACGGAACCGATCACCATGAGATGATCGTGGAACCCGACATGACTTCGGTGGTCCCCGACTTGGTGCGTCACTACGGCGAACCGTTTGCAGATACCTCGGCGTTACCAACCTGGTACCTCTGCCAATACACCCGAACCGGCGTCACCGTCGCGCTGAGTGGCGACGGCGGCGACGAGGCGTTTGCAGGGTATCGTCGATACAAGCACTGCCGCACGGCACGCAACATCCGTAGGCTCCCTTGGCCGCTGCCTCAGCTCCTTGCTGGGCTGCTCACTCACGTGCCAACACCCCAGGCTCAAGAGGTGCGGGACTACGGCGAGCGCATCATGCAGCCAGAGTCGGTGCGTTTCCTCGGGCTGACGGCGCCGATCCCACACAAGGACCGAATGGCGATCTATAGCCCTGCCATGCGCGAGCGCTTCGCGAAGGATCAGGTGGCCGCGGAGTTCGCGAGGCTGTTCGAGGATTCCCGTGCACAAGACGTGGTCAACCGCGTCCTCGACGTCGACATCAAGACGTACCTCACCGACAACATTCTCACCAAAGTCGACATCGCGTCGATGGCTCACTCGCTCGAGGTGCGCTGTCCGCTGATCGACCAAGAGCTGATGGACTTCGCCGCATCGCTGCCGGGGTCGCTGAAACTACGCGGGTTCACCTCCAAGTTCTTGTTGCGCGAGATCTCGAAGGACTTGTTGCCCAAGCCCATCCTCACGCGCTCGAAGCAAGGCTTCGGTTTACCGATCGACCGGTGGATGCGCGAGGACCTCGCCCCACTCTCTCGCGACG
>CAYZDM010000184.1:0-6180 GCA_964476875.1 uncultured Sandaracinaceae bacterium
GGTATGATTTCGTTGTCGGGTAGGGGGACAAGACATGAAGATCCGCTTTGCTTTTTTACTGGTGGTGGTGGGGCTCATCGCGACCGTTAGCAGTTGTACTCAACGGTCGTTGAACGCGCTGAATCCGTGCACCATCAATGGCGTCGTCCAGAACGTTCCGGTCAATCCGCAACGCGCGTTGGACCTGTTGATCGTTATCGACGACTCGCCTTCCATGCGGGATGAGCAGGCGAAGCTCCAAGAGCAGGTGCCGCGACTCGTGAACCTGTTGCTCACCGGTGGTCAGGATACCGACGGCTCGACGCCGGTCGGAGAGTTCCCTGCGATCGAAAGCCTTCACGTCGGCATCATCACGCCGGATCTTGGATACTCCAGCGTCCCTGCGACCGACTTCGTGGCCGGCCCGGGGCCGGACACCGATTTCAACCCGACCGCTGCCTGCATGCGCAACAACGGCAATGGCAAAGCGGGCTTCATGCAAGTCGAGGGTCTCACCGGCACGCCACGCGTCATGTGCTCTGCAGTGACGCCGCCCGAGGGAACGCTGTACCTCAATTACCCCGAACCAAGCTTCACGCCCGCCGACCTCATCAGCGACGTGGAATGCGTGACGGGTCAAGATGATGGCTGCGGCTTCGAGCAACAGCTCGAAAGTATTCTCGCGTCGGACCGCAACACGGCCAACGGTGGATTCAGCCGTGATGGCGCACTGCTCGCGGTCATTCTGATTACAGATGAGGACGATTGCTCGACTACAGACCCGCAAGTGTTCGATGTCGAACCGCGCCCGAGCAATCCGTTTCAAGGGCCGTTCACCTCGATGGGCGAGCTGCAGTTCAACCTGCGTTGCTGGGAGCACAGTGCGGCCCTTCGCTCCATCAAAGACTACGTCGCTGGCGTGGCCGCGCTCAAGCCCGACCCGAGCCAAGTCGTGTTCGCGGCCATCACCGGTATCCCCGAAGATAGCACGCTCGATCGCGAGAACTTCGACAGCGACGAGGACCGCTATAAAGCGATCCTCGAGTCGGACGAGATGACCGAGGTACCTGATCCAGCGACGGCCGACACCCAGGGACAGCAACTCCGGCCTGCGTGCGTTGCCACGGACGGGTCTGGTGCTGCGGCACCGGGACGCCGCATCGTGGAGACTATCGAGCTCCTCGCTAGAGACAACACGGGGGTGGGTACGGTCGTCGAATCGATTTGCGCCGCGGACTACGCACCGGCGCTCAACGCCATCGTCGATCGAATCGCAGCAGCGTTGCGCCAGCTATGCCTACCGCGACCGCTCAACCGCAACTCCGTCGACCTAGTCGGTTGTGAGGTGCGCGAAGTACAGCCGGAGGGTGGCACTTGTGCGACGGCAGGCCGCGGTCGAGAAGAAGTACCCGTCGGCAACGAAGACGGTCGCGAAGTATGCCGCGTCACACAGCTCCCGAGCGACCCGACCGTCGGCGTGCCGGAGGGCCTTGGCTGGTTCTACGATGACTTCACGCCGGAGACCGTTTCCGCCTGCACGTTCAATCCCGAACAGCAGCGCGTGAGCTTCACCGAGGGTGCCGCACCGATCACCGGCTCCCGCATTCGCTTCGAGTGCCTACAGGCCGCGCCGCCGACCACCGAAGACGTGGGTTGGCCCTGCAACGACGCGGACTCCGGTGACACGATCTGCAACCCCGACCCGATGAACTGCCTAGAGGGCGAGGTCGTGACCACTGCCGAGTGTGAAGCCGAGCCAGACAAGTGTTGCGAGACCCGCATCCTCAAGGAGCGCTACGACCGTGACAACCTCAAGCTCACCTGTGACGGCGACACCAACACCTGCCAGCTGAGCTGCCAAAGCAACGTCGAATGCCCAGGCGGCTTCGCCTGCTACGACGCCAGCGGCGACGGCAACAGCTACTGCGTAAACCCAACCTGCACCCTCAACTAAAAGGCAACAGCCCCCTTCTCAAAAAAGGGGTCAGACCCCTTTTCAAAAGGGTTAATTGGCTCACGCCGGTTTGAAAAAGGGGTCTGACCCCTTTTCTATGGGGTGAACCAGATTGGGGATGTGATGGCTCGGTCTTGGATTTGTTTGGGCCAAGTGGGGTCTGAGCAGGTCGCGGGGCGTTCGTCGGGCGGGATCTTGTTGCAGTCGTGTTGGCGCCAGTTGCAGGCGGGGTTTTCGATGACTCTTGCGTAGTAGAACGCCTCTTCCGTTGGATCGAAATCCGGATCGACCCACACGCTACAGAGTGCGGCAGCCCCGGGGCCGCTCATCTCGCAGGTGACCGGGTCGACCGTCGCACCGGTGCCTGTCGAGCCGGCGACCTCATAGACACGCTCGTGCTCGACGCCGACTTCGTCGACCCACCCCTTGATGATCTGCACCCGTTCTAGAAGGGGCCCCGGATGCTCTGCGGTCCCCTCGTCCTTTAGCGCCTGCACCGCAAACCTAGGCGCCCCATCGCGATCCAACCGAACCGGCAAGTCACTTCCCATGGGGCTGCCCTTCTCGTACCCGACCGCCGCGAACTCTGGATCGCTGCACATGCTCTCCTCGTACGCCCATCCACCAAAGAAACGCACCGACAGCCGCGTCCCGGTCGTCGCATACACCTCCCGTCGATGCATCGCCTCGAACAACGCCTCACGCGTGTTCTGTTCCGCCCACACCGCGGTCAGCCCTCCGGGATTGAACTTCACCGGCACATTCTGATACGCAGCCGCAACTCGAACCCTCGGCTCCGCATCCAAACCCCCAGACGCCCCTTGGTAGTTGTACTCGGCAACTTGCCCAGGACTTCCGTTGTGCGTGTCGGTGCTCCCAATCACACCGAACTTGTAGGGGTTGACCCCCAAGCGTCTGCCCTCCGACAGACCGAGCTTGAGCGCGTTTCGAGTGAAGTCATAACGAGACACGCAGCCCTCGTCCTTGACACCACCCGCCCCTACAGCTCCGTTGCAATGCGGCGCGTCGGCTTTACGCGTCTTTTCCTGCGCGCAGAATGGGTCGTCTGAGATCGCCGAGAACCCGTTGCGACATTCCATCCAGCCCTTGACCTGAACCATCTCCACCAGTGGTTCGAGCCTCGCCCGCAGGGTCGCCATCGCCGCCTGGTCCGCGGCACTCATCCCTTCTGGATAGTCCGGGGTGAACATGCGCCCGTTGCTCCAGTTGGAGTTGTGCGGAATCGAAATGACGTCGCAGCCTCGGCCAGCATCCAGGCATTGTTCCGCGAGAGCGGCGTAAATGTCTGCGGGGTTCGCCACCTCGTACCCCGTGAGCGGTTGCTCGATCACGTTGGAGTCCCGGAAAATGATGTTCCGATGCATGTTCGTGGACTCGGGCGCACGGGTGTACTCGTACCCGGGAAAGGCACTGAAATCGCATACCGCGTTGGCGTTCTCCGCTGCATCCACGATCTCGCGCCAAATTTCTTTGGCCTTCGCGGCACAGTCGTTGTCGGGCTGCTGACAGATCTCCGCAAATCGCACAGGCTGACCATCGATGGGCACGTCGTCTTGATTGTCGGCCCACTCGAAGATCGTGAAGGCACTACCGGCTCTAAAGCGAGTGCACAGCGGCGTGGCATATGCCGAACTGCGTTCGTCCCAACAGAACTGCACCTCCGCGAGATACTCCGAGTGCTCCGGCAACGAAGCGAAATCGAGAGTCCGACTCAGACGCGCGACTCTTGGCGCCCCGTCCCCAATGCTTGAGGGCGCGAGTTGCAGGTCCGCCCCCTTGGCGAACGCGTACGCTTCGGCCTGGGTCACTCGCGTACCCATGATGTTCGAATCGTACGACAGCGCCGTGTGCGCGTGCAGATCGCCAAAGTACACGTTGCGAGAAGCCTTGTAGTCGTCGCACTCGGGCTTGGGCGCGGAACCCGTTTCCCCGCTCTTGCACGAAGCCAGCACCGCGGCGCAAACGCAGAAAGCGACGCCGATGACGCGCAAAGAAAGCAAAGGTTTCATCGCCAATTGCGGAGTATCATCACCGCCCGGCGGGCTCAAGGCTCATGCCCCGAGCGGAATCGATCCGCCGATCGTTTTGAGCGGGTGAGCAGCCGAAGCTTCCGTGTCATCGTGGGCGCTTCCGATATGAGCGAAACGAAAAGATTGGTCCCTATGTTGGCGGTCCGTGTGGCCGTGGAGGCCCTGGGAGGCCGGGTCTCGATCCCACTGTCGGCGATACGGAGTCGATTGGCGCGCTTGGCCGAGAAGGTCACTATCGACATCGAGCCGGCGAGCCCGGGTCTCCGGATTCGTGGTGAGGCGAACGCCCTAGGCGCACCGATCATCTTCGCCGCACGCGTCGATGCCGATGGTGTTCACGTCAAGGGTGAGGCGCGCACGGTTCGGATCACCCTGAGCGACGTCGAACTTTCAACCACCGAAGACGCACCGGGTCCACTCGCCGACGCGATTCGAAACGGGATGATCGACACTCAGAACCCGGCCACGTTGATCGGAAACATGATGTCCTTGCCCGAGATGATCGTAGAGGCGAAGGGCCAAGACATCGTTCTCGACTTGATGCGAGTCCCCGCGATTCGGAAAGACGAACTGCTCCGCGCGGCGGTCGCAGCGGCCACGAGTTATCTCTGCGTCAAAGGCATTCGAGTCGCTGACAACGCGGTCGAACTCAAGCTTGGACTGCTGCCGGGAGGACCCAAGGAAGCGGCGCTCAGCACGGCTCGCGCGCTTCTCACCCCGGCCGTCCGCTTCTTGTGGCCCGAAGGACGAGACCGATGAGCGCCATCAAGGCCTGGAACCCACTCAATCGGGCTTCGTTCTCGTCACGCGAGGAAGAGTTTCACGAGATCGCCATCCGCGGTGTCGATGGCTACGACAACTTCGGCGACCCGAGCTACCTCGAAGGGCTTCGCAGGCTGCTCTACTCTTACGACAACGAGGCGCGCCTACACCAAGTCGGCAAGCTGACGGCCGTCTATCAAACCGTCGGTCTCCTCGCGAGTCGCTTGCACACCGAACGCTGGTTCGAGATGCAGCCCGCCTCGGCAAACATCGCCATCGAGCGCCCCATCATCATCACCGGAATGGTCCGAACAGGAAGCACCGCCCTTCACTACCTGATGGGTGCGAATCCGGACATGCAATGCCTGCAGTACTGGCTTGCGCTGCACCCTCAGCCCCGCCCTCCTCGCGCCATGTGGGAAGCCGCGACCGATTTTCGTCACGGGCGCATCGAGCTCGACATGATGTACCGCGCGGGCAAGAGCATGCTCGAAGCGATTCATCACATGACCGCCGAAGGGCCTGACGAATCTGGTCGCGTCCTCGCTCAGAACTTCAGCGACGACCGTTTCGAAGTGGTGTCGACCGTGCCGACGTACTCCGAGTGGTACATGAACACGATCCACCGTGAGACCTACGCGCGACACAAACGCACCATGCAACTCATCGGCTCTTACGAACCCGACAAGCGCTGGCTCCTCAAGTACCCGGTGCACATGCGCAACCTGGATGCGGTGCTCGATGCGTATCCTGACGCCTGCATCATTTGGACGCACCGCGACCCCGCCGACGTGCTGCCCTCCTACGTGAGCTTATGCGCCCACTTCCGCTCGCTATTCGAGAAAAAACTCGACCGACCACGTATCGCCCTCGAACAGAAGGAAGCGTGGGCGCGTGCAGTCGAGAACGGAATGCGGCTTCGCAAAGGACGCGAGCATCAGTTCCACGACATCTACTTCAATGACTTCATGGCAGACCCGATCGGCGAGGTCGCCAAGGCCTACGAACATTTCGATCAGCCCTTCTCCGACCGTGCCCAAGCGGCGCTTGGCGCATGGCGTGACACGCACAAACCAGCTCAGTTCGGGACACACAACTACACCCGCGATGACTTTGGACAGTCCGTCACCCAAGTACACGATCGCTATGCGGCGTACTTGGAGCAGTTCCCTCGGGTCCTCGAGAAGGCCGACCGGAGCGCCGCATGAAGCGCACCGACGAAGAACGCGCCCTCATCGCAGAAGCCGAAAGGCTCTTCCCGACGCAAACGCGCTGCCTGACCTTCGACCCGAATCTGAATTTCTGTGTCGGCAAAGCCGAGGGCAGTCACCTCTGGGACGTGAGCGGCAACGAGTACATCGACTACCTCCTCGGTTCGGGCCCCCACATCCTCGGGCACGCCCACCCCGCAGTTCTCGAAGCCCTTCGAACGGT
>CAYZDM010000185.1:0-6172 GCA_964476875.1 uncultured Sandaracinaceae bacterium
GGAACATGACGTTCGGGATGCTGCGTGTCGGTGTCACCATCACGGACTGGCAGCTGTTGCCGCCCGTGTTGCCGGTGCCGCCGGTGCCGCCCGTGCCAAGCATCAGTACGCATCGGCCTCGAACGTTGCATTCTTCGTCCGCGCCGCAGCCTTCGGTGTCCGTGCATTGCGCGGTGCACGAGCCGTCGCTACAGAACGTCCCAACCTGACATTCGGAGTCGCTGCCGCTTGGGCAAACCGCGTCGCAGCCAGGCGGAGGAGGGCTGAAAGATGCGCAGTCGTTGGGCTCGCCGCCGCTTCCACCCGTGCCACTGCGATTGTCGCCATCGCCGCTACCACCGCAAGCAGCCACACCGATCGTTCCCACGAGCACGAACAAACACCAAAGCCAACGCATGAAACCCCCTAAAAAACCAAGCCAGTTACATCTACATAGTGCAAATTCTCGGTAGTTCGTGCAAGCGAGGCCCTGAACGTCGAGCGCGAAGTAGCCTCCGATTCGTCCCATCGTCGAAGGGGCGCCTGCCTGCTTTCAGCCCGTGATTTGCGCAGGCGCACTTCGCGGATACCCTCTCTTCATGGCGCAGAGTCACGCTGCTCGGATTGTGCTGAAATGCGCCTGCGTCGGCCTCTTGGCTGCTTCGCTCGGAGGCTGCGCACGCAACCTCGCGACCATCGAGGAAACCTACAGCCGCGACATCTACCGGGCCAAGTCCCGCGCCTCGTCGATCATCTTCGTGCCGGGAATCATGGGCGTCGAGTTGCACGATTCACAGAACGGGCGCGTGGTCTGGGGCACGTTCTTTCAAAAGGACGGCGAGGAGCATTTGCTCGACATCGCGCTTCCCTTTGCGGTCGACCACTCGCCGAGTGAGCTGCGCGATTCAATCGTTCCTGGCGACGAGCTGCTCGTTGCCAACCTAGATATCGCTGGTGGTCAGATCCACGCGCGCGGCTATCCCGGTGTGCTCGAGGGATTGCTGCAGGCCTTGGTTGATGGCGGTGAGCACCATCACCCGAGAGCCATCAGCAAGGAGGACGCGATGGAAGGGCGGGACCCCATCGTCGGTTTTGGGTATGACTGGCGGCGTGACCTGGCATCGGAGACGCAGCGCTTCCACGAGGCGGTGGTTGCAGCATCTGAAGAGCGTCTCCGTCGCACCGGCAACCCGCGTGTGGACGTCATTGCTCATTCGATGGGAACCCAGTTGGTTCGCTGGTATCTGCGCTACGGCACAGCTCCGGTGCCGACCGACGGCTCGTTGCCGGAACTGACATGGGAGGGTGTCCGCTACATCGAACGCGTGCTGCTCGTCGGCGCACCGAACTCGGGCTCCGCTGCCGCACTCGAGCGGATCTTGGCTGGTTCTCACGAGCACCCTTTGTTGCAGAGGTACCCGCCCGCAGTGGTGGCGACGTTCCCCGCGGCGTTCCAGCTAATGCCTCGCGTCGATGACGGGCTCGTGGTTTGGAACGACACGGGGGAGCCGGTCGACGTCTACGATGTCGAAACTTGGGAACGCCTCGCGTGGGGCCCGTTCGCGCCCGAACAGGATGCGGTCTTGGTTGCACTGCTGCCCGAGGCAGGGTCGCGAAACGAACGTCTAAGGATGCTTCGCGCCCACATGAAGGCGTGTTTGTCGCACGCACGAGCGTTTCACCGCGCGCTCGATCGACCGGCGACGCCTCCACAAGAGGTCCGTATTCATACGTTCGCCGGTGACGCTCACGACACCCAAGCGGTTCTGAACGTCGACCCTCGGACGGGCGAGTTCGACTGGGCAGGGGCCGAAGCGGGCGATGGCACCGTCACCCGCTCGAGCGCGCTCGGGTACGCAGGGAGGGATCTCAACGCCGCGCCTCGGATTCATCCGCATAGCGTGCATTTCAACGATGCCGAGCACCTCTCGATGGTCGGCGACGCCAAGTTCCTCAACGAGGCGCTGTACCTACTACTCGAAGCGCCAGACCCGCCCGCGTGGGTCGAGTAATGATTGAGTATCGCTGCGTGCTGTGTTGAACTCCCGGCACAATGAAGAAGCCATACATCATCAAAGCGCTCCTCCTCGGAGCACTCGTCTTTGCGGTTGGTGCGACAGGCTGCGGTGACGATCCGGGCGGGTCCGCCGGAGTCGGGGGCAGCACCGGCACCGGCGGTGTCGGTGGAGCTGGCGGTGGCCTCGATCCCCAGGTGTTCGGATTCGTAAGGGGCGAAGAGGGGTCGGACCTTACGCTCCGCCGCCCAGATGGCACCGAGGAATCGATCGGGTCGAATGTGATATTTGGCTGGAGCAACGGGCAACTCTTGGGGGGCGACTACTTCAAGCAGCTCAGGATCGGGACGACCGAGGGCACGATGGAGCTCCGGTTGAGCTTTCCCAGCGCCGCGCCTCCCACTGGTTTGATCGAGGGTGTGCACGAGCTCCGATCCTCGCCGCGGATCTTCCTCGAAGACACAGGCGAGCTGGACGACGTGCAGGTGGAGGTATACTTCCAGAGCAGCGATCCTCCCTTCGATCCCTTCACCAACGCGACCGGCACCGTCGAGATCTTCCTCGGCGCGGATAATGGGATCTCAGTCTATGACGTTGCGGGAGAGATCAACGCCGAGATCGTCGGCGACGGTGGCACGTACGGGATTACGGGCTTCTTCTGGGCCCGGGAAGTCGAACCATAGGGACCAAGCGCGAATAGCGCTTGCCTATCTATTGCAAGCTGCCCCTAGAGTGCCGATCATGCTGACTGAGTTTGCGGATGGGGTTTGGGTCGCCTGGGCGCCCCAGAGTTTTTATGGGTTGCAGTTCGGTGCTCGCATGACCGTCGTCCGCCTCGGTGACGGCGGCCTGTTCATGCATTCGCCGATCGCGATCGACGCTGAGCTGAAGGGCGAGATCGACGCGCTCGGCCAGGTCGCGCATATCGTGGCGCCGAGTCTATACCATCACGTGCACGCAGGAGGCGCGGTTGCTCTCTATCCGAACGCGAAGCTACACGTCGCACGGGGCCTCGACAGGAAACGCCCGGACCTCGAAGGCGATGCGGTGTTGAGCAGTACGCAGGACCCGGCGTGGCGTGGAGAGATCGAAGCGATGCCCATCGATGGGACGATTCTCAACGAGACCGCGTTCGTGCACCACCCGACGAGAACGTTGATCTGTTCCGACCTAATCGAGAACTTCGAGACGTCGGACGACTGGGTCACTCGCACGTACCTGAAGCTCTCGGGCGTCTACGGAAAGCCCGGACTCAGCCGCGCCCTTCGCCTCGCGTTCCGCGACAAGAAGATCAGTCGCGGCAGCATCGACTCGATCCTAGAGCGGCCGTTCGATCGCATCGCAGTCGCCCATGGCAACCCGATCATGAGCGGCGGCACCGAAGCCCTTCGCGCGAGCTATTCGTGGCTGAAGCCGTAGCTCTCAACCAGCAGGGTGTCGGGGAAGCGAAGCGGCGGCAGAGCGCCTCATCTGCGCGAGCCGATCTCGATAGCCTCGGACCCGACAGGGAGAGAGACCCAGGTGCCGTCGCGGCCGAGCTGGACCTCGCCGTCGAACGCGTCGCCGACCCCCTCGAGGTAGATTGACTCCAGGGCGCTCACCGGCAGCGGAGGTGTCACATGGTAGAAGAGTAGGGCACGCACGCCGGCGCGTTGTGCCTCCTCGGCCGCGACGATCGGCGGAGTGTGGTAGTTGACCACGTCGCGCATGATTTGGGCGACGTTGGCGACTCCGGCCTTGTCCGCCTCATCCCGGACGATGGCGAGGAGTTCCGGCGAGAGCCCCTCGTGCACCAACAGGTCGGCGCCGCGTGCGAACTGCACCAGGTTGTCGCTGGCGTGTGTATCGCCGCTTAGTACTGCGCTGCGCTCCTTGTAGTCGAAGCGGTAGCCGACCGCGGGATGGGCCGGGTCGTGGTCGACGGCGAAGGCTGTGATGCGCAATCCATCCTGCTCGAGGACCACATGCCCCTCGCCGGGCGGAGGCAGGACAAACGGGCGCGACGTGCCTCCGGCCCCCTTCGGCGGCGCGATCGTTGGACCGTGGTGCGCCACGCGATAATCCGTATCGAGTGCGTATGCAGCATTGAAGCCGGCGACGACCTGGTCGACGCCCGTGGGCCCGTAGACCGAAAGTGGCTCGGTGTGGGTACCGCCCATCCAGCGCTGCAACATGAGCTCACCCAGCTCGCCGATGTGATCCGAGTGAAAGTGCGTCAGCAACACGGCCTCGACGCGTCCCGCCGGAACTCCGGCCAGCGCGATGTTGCGAACCGAGCCCGGCCCACTGTCGACCACGAAGACATGCGTTCCCGCGATCACCAGTGTGCATGGCCCCGAACGCGCGGCGTCGGGCATCGGTCCCCCGGCACCGCACAGCACGACATTGAGCCCGTCAGGCAGTTCGCTTAGCCATTGCGCGGTCAGCGCCGCGGCGACACCGCGCTGCACCAGACGCACCGCGATTCGATCGCGCAGGAGGAAGCCCGCCACAAGGCCCGCGGCGATGAGAACTAGAAGCCAACGTTTCCTGGTCTTCATGGAGTCACGCTTTTATCATGACTTCGGGCGCGAAGGTGCCGCGGAGCGGACGCGACGCACCACAGAGATGACGCGCACGACGGGTTCTGGTAGCAAGCGACAGTGGGAGCCGAAACATCTGTCCGACTCAGCGTGGTCGCGTTACTGGTCGCCGTAGTAGCTTTCCCGACCGCCGTAGCTGGGGCGCAGAAACCGATGCACCGTAGCCCCCACCTCGAGGAGTCTGCGAACATCATCGGTTTCAAGGTTGGTGCCATCGCTCAATTCACGGACGGAGAGGGTGGTGGCGTTGGCGCGATCATCAGCCCGTTCTACGAGCGCAACGTGATCCCCGGCTGGCTAGAGATCGAGGCCGCGATGGCGGCCGCTTGGGTCGAGAGCGAGAGCATTGTTGGGTTCGAGGTTCTTCTGAAGAAGCCATTTCGCGTCAACGAACGCATTGATGCCTACGTTGCACTTGGACCTGAGGTTGCCATCGTTTTCAAGCCCGAGGGCAACAGAACCCAATACGGCTTCAAAGTCTCCGGCGGCAGCTACTTCTGGTTTCATGACGGGCCATGGGGCCTCGACACCGAGCTCTCGTATGTCGCGCTGTTCGACGGACACGTGATCCACGAACTCTCGCTCGAAGCCGGATTCGCCGCGCGCTTCTGATTCGCAACCGGCGTGATGGGTGACCGATGTGCCCGGTCATGGTCCGGGATCTATTGGGGCGGGCGCGGTGGGTTACCTGCGCTTGTGAGGACTACCCACTCGGGTTCCGTGATCTTGTCGATGCGCCCGATCGCTTCCGCGTCCTTGGGCGGCTTCCAGATCTTAGGCGTGCGCTGGCGATCGTGGGCACTCGACGCGCAGACGATGAGGCGCTGGAGTTTGCCTACGCCCTTGCCCGCGCAGTCGCGCTCGACGGTGGCGTGGTCGTGTCCGGCGGTGCCGTCGGTGTAGATCGCGCGGCTCACGAGGGAGCGGTCGATGCGGGTGGTTCGACCGTAGTCGTACTCCCGACGGGGCTCGACCCGCCTTACCCTCGCGCCAACCACGATCTGTTCGAACGCGTTCCTGGGGCGGGTTGCTTGCTCACGGAGGCCGATGATGGGGTGGCCGCGCGCGCGGGCCGTTTCCTCAAACGGAACCGCCTCATCGCCGCCCTCGGCCTGTCGACGGTCGTGGTTCAAGCGCCTGCTCGATCGGGGGCCTTGTCCACCGCCCGCTTCGCCCAGCGGCTCGGTCGACCGGTTTTTGCGGTGCCGGCTTCCCCCTGGGATCCGCGGGGCTCGGGCAATCTCTGGCTCCTTCGCAGGGGAGCGAGGATTTGCGCGGGTACCGCTGATGTCCTATCGGAGAGCGCGTCGAGGGGCGGCGGCCATTCGGCCGGTTCCGCTATCAAAGACAAAAACATCCACGATATCAGTGATTTGAACCAACCCGAGCGAACGGTCCTTCGGTCCCTCAGCGGCCGGTCGCGGCATCCGGACGAGCTGTGCCACCGGACCGGAATTGCCGCGTCTGAGGTCCAGCAGTCTATTCTGCGGCTCCTCGTTCGGGGGCTCATTGAAGAGAAGCCGGGGGGCCGGTACCAAACTTGCCGAAGCGGCAGGAAGCCTTACTAAGGGAGATCGATGTCCAAAACCCTCCTCA